>DAHVXO010000278.1 GCA_027356675.1 Symbiobacteriaceae bacterium
AAGGGCCGTGGACTCCTAGAGATTCTACGGTGGCTGCCGAGATGTGCCTGCTGCTGTCGCGGGTTTCCCTGCGATTTGGTGCACGCGCAGAGGCCACCTCGTGGACCAAGAGAGCCACCGAATTGTCATCCCGCCAGGACCAGGGGCTTTTCACGCGCCTGGTCCTAGCCGCGCGGGCGGAAGGGGGTGACTTCCTTGCAGCGGTGGCGTCTTATGGTAGTGGTGGTTTCCATCCTGACGCTTGTCTCTCTACAGGCGTCGGTGGCTAGCGCCGACCCCGGGACTAGCGGGGGAGCTCCTTGCGCGACGTGCTAAGTTCGTCGGGCCTGATTCTTTGAGGAGTGGTGGACTTGGATCGCAGCAAGGGGGGCCGGGCGATGTTGTTCGGCCCCGCGTCTGCCCCGCCGGTCGGCAGGACTGCTCCACTGCTGACGGGAGGCCTGACAGCACATGGACAAGAGGCCAATCGCCTACCTGTCGGCGAAAGGTCTCTCGGCGGAAGAGGTTTCCCAAGCTTACGCCGTTGTCTCCGACGTCGAAACTCAAGCCGGACCGAACCTCCGAGAGATGTTCACACTCCTCGCGCAGGCGCTGCCTGAGGAGTTGTGGGGACAAGTCGCCAGGTTGGTTGAATCATACAGGGATCTGGCTATCCAGTGTACACAGACGGCGCTGGGTCAGGGGCTTAAACAGGGCGCAACCGATTTCCTGGAACGGCTGGAACCGCCGAGTGCGGACACTTCCCCTGACATTCCCACTGAGCAGGAGCTCAAGGATGCACTTTTGCAGTCCCGGGTTGGGAACCGGATGGTGAACCTGGGCACCAGCTTCGGGCTGGACCCCATCGAAGTGGTCTACGCTCAGGCCGTAGGCGCAGCGATTGAGACCCGGTACCAGGCGCAGGATGAACTGCTCCTCGAGCACCTCGTGGCGGCCAGCGACGCGGTGCACAACGGAGAGCAGGACCGGCAGACCGTGGACGCTGTCTTCAACGAGATGGCTGACGTCGCTAACCGCAAAACGGCGGAGATGCTGGCTGCAGCCTACGCGGCTGGCCGCCTCAAGGGCGAGCGGACCGAGTGGGAACGGATTCGGCAGAGGGTCTCGGAACTTTGGTAGACGCCGCAGAAGCACCGACCGCAACGGTCGGTGCTTCTGCGCGTGATGCAAGCGAGACCAGGCGGGAAAAATCCGTGACGATTTGGGGCGTGAACCCAGCCTGGTAGAGGGATATGCGGTTACGGTGTGGAAACTCGCTTTGTTTTCAATCGTGCAAGATTGATCTGCCGCCGTCGGCCGACACTTTTCAGGGGGCGATGCGGGTGCCGGAGCCCAATGTAGAGGCTGCCCAGGTGCCGTTGGGGAGTCAGCCTTACCGGCCATGGGACGCGAACCTGTCGGACTTGCTGCGCCGGCGAGCGCAGGAGCGTGGTGACCTGGCCTACCTGATCAGCTATGACGCCGAGGGAAACCGCCGGGAGTTTCGGTACGCCGAATTTCTGATGCGAGTGCAAGCGGTTGCCGGTTTCTTGCAACGGCAGGGGGTGCGGCGGGGGGACCGCGTCGCGACCATTCTGCACAACCACCACGAGGCGGTTTTCCTCATGTATGCCACGTGGTGGGTGGGTGCAGCCCTGGTCCCGGTCAACGTGGAGGAGGTACCGGCGCGCAAGCGGTTCATCCTGGCGAACGCCGGAGCGTGCCTGCTGTTCACGCTGCCGGAGTACGTGCCGGATGTCGCCCCGTTCCGGGCCGAACTACCGCTGCTGCGAGCGGTCGTGGTGGTGGGGGATGACGGGCTGGCGGGGCTGGTGGTGGGCGGTGAAACCCCCACCGAGGCCGACCTCCAGGACGAGGCGCTCATCGTCTACACCTCCGGGACTACGGGAAACCCCAAGGGTGTGGTCCTGAACCAGTACAATTTGATGGCCGACGCCGACGCCATTGCCCGCTGGTTCGGTATCGCACCGGGTGAACGCTGGATGTGCGTGCTGCCGATCCATCATGTCAATGGGATCGTCGTGACCGTGCTGAGCACGCTCTATGCCGGGGGCGGTGTGGTGCTGAACCGCCGGTTCTCTCCCCGGACCTTCTGGCGCCGGGCTGCCGCCGAGCAGGTGGCCGTCTCGAGCCTGGTCCCCACGCTCCTGGAGTTCCTGCTGGAGGCTTCGGCGGAGACCCCGCCGCCCTCCATGCGCGGCGTTATCTGTGGGGCCGGGCCGCTGGCGGTGGAGACCGCCCTGCGCTTCGAGGACCGCTTCAAGCTCCCGGTCTGGCACGGCTACGGTCTGTCGGAGACCACCGCCTACGCCTGCATGACCCCGACTGACCTGCCGGAAGCCGAGCGGCGGCGCTGGTACAGCGAACCCGGCTTTCCGACCATCGGGGCGGCCATGCCCCACCAGAACCTCTCCATCCGGGATCAGGACGGGGCCGACCTGCCGCCGGGCGTGCGTGGCGAGATCTGTGTGCGGGGCAGCACGGTCATGCAGGGGTACTACCAGCGGCCGGATGCCAACGACCAGGCCTTTCGCTACGAGGGCTGGTTCCGCACCAGCGATGAGGGCTTCTGGATGGTCGGGCCCGGCGGCAGACCGTTCTTCTTCATCACCGGGCGGCTCAAGGAGCTGATCATCCGGGGCGGGGTCAACCTGTCGCCACTGGAGATCGATGCCGTGCTGGTCAGCCATCCGGCCGTGCGGTTCGGCATGTGCCTGCCGTTCGACAACCGCTGGTACGGCGAGGAGGTGGCGGCCTATACCGTCCTCCGGGAGGGCGTGGAGCCCTCGGATGTGCTGGCGCAATCCATTCGGGAGCACTGCGCCACCCGGCTGCCCTTTGCGATGCAGCCCAAGGTGGTCCTGTTCGGAACCGAGGTGCCGTACACGTCCACTGGCAAGCCCAAGCGGCTGACGTTGAAAGCGATGCTGGCCGAGACGCTGCGGGAGTACCACGACGTTCAGTTCCGGGAGGTTCGGCGGCATGGCGGGTGAGGCAGACCGGATCCGGGCGCTGAGCGCCGAGGTGGAGACGCTCCAGGAGATTCTGGACCACGCGTACGAGTGCATCGTTGTGGTGGATCAGGACGGCATCATCACTTGGATGAACCGGACGTATGAGGAGTTTCTGAACATCGCACAGGGCTCCGCCATTGGCCGGTACGTTGTCGACGTGATCGAGAACACCCGCATGCACCTGGTCGCCCGCACCGGCATCCCCGAGATCGGCTGGACCCAGCGGATCAAGGGACAGCAGCGGATCGTCCAGCGAATCCCGATCGTGCGGGGGGGCCAGGTGGTCGGGGCCGTTGGCAAGTTCATGTTCAAGGATATCGCTGAGTTCCGCGCCCTCTCGCAGCGGGTGGGCCTCCTGGAGAGCAAGGTCGAGTTCTACGAGCAGGAGCTGAAGTCGATCCGGGGGGCTCGCTACACGTTCGACCAGATCATCGGGAACTCCGACGCCCTGGCGCAGGCCAAGCGGCTGGCTCTGCGGGCGGCGCAGAGTCAGGCCTCGATCCTGCTGGTGGGGGAGAGCGGCACGGGCAAGGAGCTCTTCGCCCACGCCATCCACCAGAGCAGCACCCGAGCGGCCGGGCCGTTCGTGCGGGTCAACTGCGCGGCCATTCCACCGGATCTGCTGGAGGCCGAGTTGTTCGGCTACGATGAGGGGGCATTCAGCGGCGCCCGCAAGGGCGGTAAGCCCGGGAAGTTGGAGTTGGCGCACCGGGGAACGATTCTGCTGGATGAGATCGCCGATATGCCCCTGGCCATGCAGGCCAAAATCCTGCGGGCGGTGCAGGAGAAGGAGATCGAGCGCCTGGGCGGGGTGCAGACCCTTCGGGTGGACGTCCGGATCATCGCCGCAACGAATGCCGACCTGGAGCAGCGGGTGGCCGAGGGGCGGTTCCGGGAGGACCTGTATTACAGGCTCAACGTGATCAGCATCCGGCTGCCGGCGCTGCGGGAGCGGGCGGGGGACATCTCGCTGCTGGTCCGCCACGGGCTGGCCCGGATGGCCGAGGAGCAGGGCATTCCGCCCCGACAGCTGACGCCAGGGCTGTTGCAGGTGCTGGAGGCCTTCGAATGGCCCGGCAACGTGCGAGAGTTGCTCAACCTGCTGGAGCGGCTGGTTTATACGGCGGATACCCCTGAGATCGGCCTGGGCGATCTGCCACCGGGTCTGGCCCACCGGCTCCGGCCGGTGGCAGCGGCTGGGGCCCCCGCGGGTCTGGAAACGCGGACCACCGGGTCCGACCTGGTCTGGAGCGTGGCGGAGGCCGAGCGGGCCGCCCTGCGCCAGGCGCTGGAGACCTGCCGGGGGAGCAAGGCGAAGGCGGCAAGGCTCCTGGGCATCCATCGGTCGACCCTCTACGACAAGCTGTGCAAGTATGGCATGGAGTAAGTGTCTGGAAAATCGGACGGTTCCGCGCAATACCCTCGGGATGATCCGGGGGTATTGCATTTCTGTCGGTAAATACCGACACATGTCGGTGATACCAGACACATATATGTCGGGACATACCGACGCTTGTGCCAATAATCCTGCCATTCACCGTTGGCATAAGGCTTGCTACTTAGAGTTATAACAGAGGCTCAGGTTGTGGGGGTGGCAGTAGTGGCTCTGCAGCGAGAAGGGCCCCTGGCGGGGCGGGTGGCGATGGTCACTGGGGCCGGCAGCGGCATCGGCCGAGGGGTTGCGATGGCGCTGGCGGCCGAGGGTGCGTCGGTCTTCGCCGCTGACGTGGTCAAGGAGCGGGCTGAGGAGACGGTCGCACTGATTCAGGCGGCAGGCGGCACGGCGGCGTCGTACGCGGCCGATATCTCCGACCCGGTGGCCGTCCAGGGGATGATCGATGCCGCCGTGGCACTCTTCGGCGGGCTCGGCATCCTGGTCAACAATGCGGGGTTGCAGTACGTGGCGCCCATCGAGGAGTTCCCCCTGGAGCGCTGGAGCCGTTTGCTCGATGTGATGCTGACCGGCCCCTTCCTCTGCACCAAGGCGGCGCTGCCGCACATGCGCCGGGCAGGATGGGGGCGAATCATCAACATCTCATCGATTCACGGCAAAAAGGCGTCGGCCTTCAAGGTGGCATACGTCTCGGCCAAGCACGGACTGATCGGCCTGACCCGTGTGACGGCAGTGGAGACCGCCACCGCCGGCATCACGGCCAACGCCATCTGTCCGGGGTATGTGGATACCCCCCTGGTGCGGGGCCAGCTCCCCGACCTTATGAAGAACCACGGCGTGAAAACCGCCGAGGACGCGTTGGAGATCGCCATTTACAGCCAGACGCCGCAGCGGCGGCTCCTGGGCACCGACGAGATTGGCGCCCTGGCCGTCTATCTGGCAGGGGACGCTGCGAGGGGGGTGACCGGTCAGGCGATCAACGTCGACGGCGGCATGGTGATGTACTGATCCAATTAGCAAGAGGGGGAGTCATCCAGTGGGGAAGAGACGGCTGACGTGGGGGCTCGCGGTGCTGATGTTTGTGGGGGCACTGGTTGCGGGTTGTGGGCCAACGGTTCAGGAGACCAAACCGGCACCTGCCACCGGGTCTATATCGGCGCCCGCAGCGCCGAAGGCAGACATCGCCATCGGCATGGCCATTGACTTGAGCGCCGGCACGGCTTCTTACGGCGTAGCCGCACAGCAGGCCGCTACGATCGCAGTCGATGAGTTCAATGCCGCCGGTGGCTACAACGGGCAGAAGGTCAAGTTGATTATCTATGATGACGCAGCCAACCCGCAGAAGTCCCAGGAACTGATCACCCGTCTGATCTCGCAGGACAAGGTGGTCGCACTCATCGGGCCGGCTAACTCCGGCAACGCCAACCAGCACATCGAAACCGTGCAGAAGGCTGAGATTCCCGAGATCATTCCGGTGGCCACCGCTGCCGCCATCACCGTGAAGTATAAGGATGAGCCCAAGAACTACATCTTCCGCATCTCGATGGTCGACTCCGGCCAGGTGCCGACGATGCTCCGGTTCGCCAAGGAGAAGGGGTTCAAGAAGGTGGGCGTCCTACACGACACCACCGGCTACGGCACCTTCGGCGTAGATGAGGTCAAGAAGCAGGCCGCCTCGTTCGGTCTGGAAGTCACGGCGACGGCCTCCTTCCAGGTCGGCGACACCAACCTGGAGCCGCAGCTCAACAAGATGCGGGACAACAAGGTCGACATGGTGATCATGTACTGCCTGGCCCCCGAGGTCACCCAGATCCTCAAGAGCGCCGATAAGGTCAATTACGCCCCAATCCTCATGGGCTCTTGGGCCACGGGCGATCCCCTGGTCAAGCAGCTGGCTGGCAACCTTGTTAACAAGGGCAACATCTACATGATCCAGTCCTTCACGCCCGACCAGAGCCCGGCAGCGGCCGATTTCGACAAGAAGATGGTCACCAAGTATGGCGACAAGTACATCTTCCCGATCGCGGCGGCGCAGACGTACGACAGCGTGGGCATGATCCTGAAGGCGCTCAAGGCGGTCGGACCGGATCCCAAGAAAATGCGCGACGCCATCGAGGCCTTCAGCGACTTCAAGGGCGTCACCTCCGCCCCTGCCGCTCCGTTCACAAAGACGAACCATGACGCACTCGATGCGAATGTGATGTTCGTCGGCACCTGGAAGGACGGCCGGGTCGTCAAGGCCAAGTAGCGGGGTCAACGCTTCGGGCTGCGGCCCCCCGAGTCGGGGGGCCGCCCAAACCGCTGAAGGGGGGAGCGCGGTGGAGCAGTACCTGCAGGCGCTGATTTCCGGGCTGGTCCTGGGGAGCATCTACGCCTTGATTGCCCAGGGTTATTACGTCACGTATATCACAACAAATACGATGAACTTCGGTCAAGGCGACTTCCTCATGCTTGGCGCCATGGTGGCCCTGGGCCTGATTACGGCTGGCGCCTCGTGGTGGATCGGGCTTGCGGCGGCCGTCGTCGTTGCCGGGGTCGCCGGTATCGCACTGGAGTATGTCGCGATCCGACCGCTGCGTCACTTCCTGTCGATTGGCTGGATCCTTTCCACCGTCGCCGTGTCGATGGTGGTGCGCAACATCGCCCTGCTCAAGTGGGGGCGCAATCCGATGCTCTTTCCGTCGCCATTTGGCACAACGGTCTTGCGGCTGACCGACCGCGTGGGCGTGCTGCCGCATGAGGTCTTTGTCGTGATCGCCTCGGCGGTCACCATGGGGCTCCTGTTTCTCTTTCTGCGCCGGACCATCATCGGGAAGGCGCTGGCTGCCGTGGCCTGGAATCGGGATGCCGCCAGCCTGATGGGTATCAACCCGCGGGTGATGGCGGTGTTCGCGTACATGCTCTCGTCGGTCCTGGCCGGCCTGGGCGGGGTGCTGGTGGGCCCGATCACCCAGATGTCGTTCTCAATGGGGCTGGGACTTGGCATGCGAGCCTTTGCAGCGGCGATCATCGGCGGGCTGGAGAACCCGGCCGGCATCCTGGTGGGCGGCCTGCTCATCGGGGTGGTGGAGCAGGTGACTGCAGGGATCCAGTCCGAGTGGAAAGATATTACACCGTTCCTGCTGATTCTGCTTGTGCTGGCGGTCTCACCTAGCGGGATCTTCGGGCGGCGGCTCAGGGAGAAGTTCTAAGATGGTCAAAGTCTTGCGTAACAAGTGGTTCTGGGTAGCCATCGGGGCCGTGGTGGTCTACCTGCTGCCGTGGCTGTATCCGACGCTCTTCTTCATCCATCTGTTGGAGCGGTTCGCCTTCCTCTACATCGTGGTGGCGTGGTTGAACCTGCTGGTGGGGTATTCGGGGCAACTCTCCCTGGGACACGCCGGGTTCTACGCCCTGGGTGCCTACGGTGCGGCGCTGTCGGGGATTCGGTTGGGGTTTTCGTTCCCGCTGGCGGTGCTGTTCGGCGCTGCGGTGGCAGCAGCGGCGGGGGCGGTGGTGGCTCTGCTGGCGCTGCGGGCGAAGGGACCGTACCTGGCGATGGTCACAATTGCCTTCGGCGCTGTGATCGAGATCGCGTCCAACCGGTGGGTCTCGCTGACCGGCGGGCCGGCGGGGCTGCATATCATGCGGCCGGTCTGGGCGGAGTCCGGGGCGGGGTACTACTACGCGGCGGGGTTTCTGGCCTTGGCGATGACGCTGCTGCTGGGGAATCTGGTCTCGACCCGGTTCGGGCGGACTCTGCGGGCGATCGGGCAGAGCGAGATCGCCGCAGAGGTGCTCGGTGTGGATGTGCGGGGGTGGAAGATGCTTGTCTTCGCCATCAGCGCCTTTTACGCCGGGTTGGGGGGCGCATTGCTGGCATACCAGTCCACCTTCCTCAACAGCGATGGGTTCCAGTTCTCGGTCTCGGTGAACTTGCTCATTGGCGTGATTGTGGGTGGGGCGGGGACCATGGCAGGGCCTCTGGTCGGCACGGTGGTCGTGGCGCTGCTGCCCCAGCTCTTTGAGAAGCTCTATGACTATCATCTGATGATCTTCGGGACGATTCTGCTGGCAGTGTTGCTGGTGATGCCTGAGGGGCTGGCCGGGGGCGTCGCTGGGGTGTGGCGGCGGATGCGAGGGGCACGGGAGCGGGTTGCAGTGCCGGCGGGGGCCGTCCCCGGGGGTCCGAGCTCCGGGTCAGACCCGGTCGGCCTGCCCGACTGGCTCGTCCCTGCCAGCCGCCCCGGCGAGACCTTGATAGAGACCCGGGGCCTGCGCATGCAGTTCGCCGGCCTTGTTGCCGTGGCCGGTCTTGACCTAAAAGTTGAAGCCCGCACCGTGCACGGTCTGATCGGTCCCAACGGGTCCGGAAAATCGACCATGGTCAACCTGCTCTCGGGCGTTTACAAACCCGTGGCCGGCCAGATCCTCTGGCGGGGCCAGGCGATCACCGGTTCCGCGCCACACGTCGTCGCCCATCATGGCGTGACCCGCACGTTCCAGAACCTGCAGATCTTCGGTGACCTGACCGTGCTGGAAAACGTGCTGGTGGGTTTCCACCGCCACTTTCAGCACGGCTTCGGCCACTTCGTGACCGCCAGCCGCGTCCAGGCGCACGAGGAGGCCCGGTTCAGCGAACGGGGGCTGGCGCTGCTGGAGGGGGTGGGGTTGCGAGACCAGGCCTTCGAGAGCGCTGGCAGCTTGCCCTACGGCAAGCAGCGACTGGTGGAGATCGCCCGGGCGATGGCCCTCTGCCCATCCTTGCTGATCCTGGACGAACCTGCCGCCGGTTGCGGCCCGGGCGAGATCGAGGAGATCATGCGGGTCGTCTCCCGCCTGCGGGAAGCCGGCCTGGCTATCCTCATCGTCGAACATCATATGGAGATGATCATGGGGCTCTGCGACGTCGTGACCGTGCTGGACTTCGGCGAGAAGATCGCCGAGGGCGGGCCTGCTGCGATCCAGCGGGACCCGCGGGTGGTTGAGGCGTACCTCGGCGGGGAGGAGGTGGCGGCCCTTGTTGGCGGTATCGGGGCTTAACGTACGGTATGGCGCCGCCACGGCCCTGCGGGGCGTGGATCTTATTGTGAACCAGGGCGAGGTGGTGGCGGTGGTCGGGCGCAATGGCGCCGGCAAGACCACCCTGCTGCGGGCGATCACGGGCCTGGTGCCCGTAGTGGCTGGAAAGGTCACTTTTAAGGAAGAGACGCTGACGGGACGACCCGCCCATCGCATTATGCGGCTCGGAATTGCACACGTTCCGCAAGGGAGGCAGGTCTTCGGGGACCAGACCGTAGAAGATAACCTGATCCTGGGAGGCTTCACGGATTATCTGCGGGACCGCAAGGGGGTCCAGGAGCGGCTGGAGGCGCAGTACCGGCTCTTTCCCCGCCTCCATGAGCGGCGGCGGCAGCAGGCGGGGACGCTCTCGGGCGGTGAGCAGCAGATGCTGGCGATCGCCCGGGCGCTCATGTCCGACCCGCAACTGCTGGCGATGGATGAGCCTTCGATGGGCCTGGCACCCATCTTCGTAAAGCAGGTGCTGGATACGGTACTGGCACTCAAGGCCCGAGGCAAGACCGTGCTGCTGGTGGAGCAGCTGGCGACCGCCGCCCTGGCCATCGCAGATCGGGCGTACGTGCTGCAGACCGGGGAGGTCAAGTTGACCGGTGCTGCCCGGGATCTGCTGCGTGATGAGGCGGTCATGCGGACCTACCTCGGCGGATAGGCGAAGGGGGAGATAGGGATGGATGGGGTGGTCTGGCGCCCGACCGCGGCGCAGATCGAACAGAGCCGGATTCTGAGCTTCATACGCAAGACCGGGTGCACCGACCTCGATGACTTGCAGGCGCGGGCGGCGGCGGACCCGGGCTGGTTCTGGGGCGAGGTGGAGCGGGACCTCGGCGTCGCCTGGTACCGGC
>DAHVXO010000308.1 GCA_027356675.1 Symbiobacteriaceae bacterium
GCCGCGGTTGGCAATGAGGACCTTACAAAACATCGGCGCCCCGCCTTTCGCCCTTGTACGGAAGCCCTGGAGGCACATCCATTAAACCACACGAGTGGCTCTGGGGGAAGGGGCGATGTCACCTGATCTTAGGAGCTGGTACTTATGGACCGTTACCCCGGCGCACAATCACTATGCGGCTAGAGTATGTCACAGCTACCAATACTCTCAGCAAGGCACGTGATTCCACGAACCCGCTTCAATTTCCCGTATTCTAGAGATGAGCCACTCTTGGTTTGACCTCTTTCGGGGACGAAAGCGGAAGAGGGGACGACTGCGCAGTGCCGGTCTTTATCCCGAATTGCTTGAAAATGACAAGATTATTTGTCGCTCTAAATTGTTACGGCAAGAATCATTGCTGCAGGAACTGCCGCATCGGCGTGGAAGCCAGAGGTTCGATCGGCCTGATCGCTGAAAGACCACTAGCGTGGGAAGGTGGGTCTTTGTGCAATCACCACGGCGCCAAACCCCAAGACTGAGCGCCAAGTCGGAATTGGATGCCCAGATTCGTGAAGCCTACTCGGGCCTGAGTCCGGGCAAGAAGAAGATTGCCGAGTGGATCCTGCAGAACACCGAAGAGGCGGCATTCTACTCCGCGGCCATGATCGCCAAGGCTGTGGGCATAAGCGAGTCAGTGGTCACCCGTTTCTCCCTCGATATCGGGTTCTCGGGCTTCCGGGAACTGCAGGAAGCCAACCAGCGCGTCCTCCGGAACCGTCTCATGGTCGCGGAGAGGCTCCGCCAGTCCTTGTCCGAAGACCCGCAGACCGCAACCAGCGGCCACTGGGTTTTCGAAAGGAACATCGAGAACATCCGCGCCTCCATGGCGGCCATTGCTCCAGCGGACCTGGACCAGGCGGCTGAGATGATCGTCAAGGCCAACCGCATCGGCATCGCGGGGCTGCGGAGCGCGGTGGCCCCCGGTTTGGTCCTGTACACCTTTCTCAACGAAATACTGGGCAACGTCCGGCTGATTATTCCGGACATCGGGGATGTCTTCGATTACCTTCGTTTCTTTGGCCCACAGGATCTGGTGATCGGCGCCAGCTTCCTCATGAGCCGGAATTTCACTTTGGATGTCATGCGCTTTGCGAAAGAGCGGGGCTGCCAGGTCATTGCCATCACCGATAGCGCTGTGGCGCCGATCTCACAGACCGCCGACCTCACCTTCGTCGTTCACACCACCGGGGAGTTCATCTCCTACGCCGCGAGCATGGCCCTGGTGGACGCTCTGCTCTATCAGGTGACGACGAAAGTGAAGGACCAGTCCCTGGACCGGGTGACGGAGACCGAAAGCCTGCTGGCCACCTATTTCGGAAGCCGGGTCAACGGATGGAAGAAGTAGACCTCCTCATCGAGCACGGCCACGTCGTCACCATGGATGATCTGGGCACCCAGGTCCCGTCCGGGACTATTGCCGTGCGTGGCGGCGTCATCGCGGGCGTCGGACCCGACAGACGGATGTGCGGTCGCTACGCTCCCTCGCGCCGGATCGACGCGACGGGTAAGTACGTTTTCCCCGGCCTGATCAACACCCACGCCCACATGTTCCAGACGTACGTGAAGGGCCTCGGCAAGGACAAGCCCTTGGCGGGGTGGTTGGAGGACCACGTGCGCCCGCTGGTCCCGCGCCTGGATCAGGAGTCCTGCTATCTGGCGGCCATGGCGGGGTGCATCGAGGCCATTCACTCCGGGACCACCACCGTGCTCGACTACATGTACGCGCAGGTGCGGCCGGGGCTCTCCGCCGCGGTCATCCGGGCGTTTGCCGACACCGGGCTGCGCGGGATTCTCGCCAGGGGGTTCACGGATCGGGCCCATGGGGACGAGAATCAGCGCCGATTGGTGGAGCCCATGGATAAGGTGCTCCTTGATGTCGAACAGCTGGCCCGCGACCACGCGGAAAGCCCCCTTGTCAGCGTCTGGCTGGCACCCACGGCCATCTGGAACATGACCGAGGATGGGCTGCGCCAGACCGTAGAGTTCTCCGAGAGCCATGGTATGCCCGTGACCATGCACGTCTGCGAGACACCGCGGGACGACGAGAACACCCTGACGCGCTTTGGCCGAAGGACCGTCCCCCTCCTGGCCGATATGGGCTTTCTCAGTGACCGCTTCCTAGCCGTGCACGGTGTTCACCTAAGCGCGGAAGACATCGATCTCCTCTGCCGGTTCAACGTCGCGGTCAGTCACAACCCGGCCAGCAACATGCTTCTGGGTTCGGGAATCGCCCCCATTGTCCAGCTCTGGCGCCGGGGGATCGCGGTGGGTCTGGCCACCGACGGGGCCGGCTCCAACGACGGTCAGGATATGATCGAGGCCCTGAAACTGGCGGCCTTGCTCCAAAAAGTGGCCACGGGAGACCCCAGCGTGCTTGCGGCCGAAGACGTGTTGCGCATGGCGACCAAGAGCGGCGCCGCTGCGCTGGGCATGGGCGGAGTGACCGGTTCTTTGGAGGAGGGCAAGGCGGCGGATCTCTTTCTATACGACCCGCTGAAACCTAAGTCGGCTCCAGTCTTGGATCCCATCGCAGCATTGGTTTTTTCGTCAAATCAGAGCAACGTCGACACCACGGTAATCGCCGGTCGTGTGGTTATGGAAGGAGGGGTGGTCAGCGGGATCGACTAGGAGAGCTTGCTGCGCCAGCTTACAGTCACGGCGAAGCGACTGGCCCTCTGATCCTTCACCAGAATCATTGCCCACCACCGCAAACACCCCAGGGGCGCTCGGACGATTCCCCGTCGGCGCATCGTACGTCCCCCAGTGCTTGACCAGATGATCCGAAGACTGAGG
>DAHVXO010000326.1 GCA_027356675.1 Symbiobacteriaceae bacterium
GTGACTGCGAAGCAGGTCCATGGCGGCGGCATGGCCCTTCTGTTCGGCCACTGTGAATATGGACTAGCCCGGGGTCCTGGTCCAGGAGCGCCTGCACGCGATCCGCTTCCCAGGCCTTTATGGCGGCAATCAGATCAGCCATTCCCACGTTCTGTACCCCCTATACGGATGTCAGGGGCCGGGGTGCCACCTCGGTGGCGTCCACGTTCTGCAGACCCATAACGTGCAATCAGGGTAACCCGCAGACCCACATTGGCGCTTGTCTCAGGATTTCCATCGTTTCTGGTGCAGCCACCAACGCGAAGCCGACGAGACCGCCGACCCAGGGGACTAGCGCCACCAGGTGCAGGAAATCCGCTACCATGGGCAAGGCCCTCTGAGTCGCCCTTGCATGGACACCTTCCTCTTTGTTGCGGACACATAGACCTATGGTACTATGCTTCACCGTTATCGGCAACGACCCGGAATCTGTGTTAGGGCCTCGCGGCGTATCTTTTGGCAAAGGGGAATGGGTGGTGTCTGAGGCTCATGAGAGCATAACAGGCTCCCTGCGGGAGCGTTGGTTCGCTGGAATCGCGGGGTCCGCCGGGTCGTACGCCCTCCAGCCAGCCATGGCCGAGCCGCCTCTGGCCGAGCTCCGGGGTGGAGAACTGAACCGCTACGCGCTCTCAGCCACCAGGTTGAGCCGGTCCCTCTCTGAAATGGTCGCTTCGCTCCGTGCGTTCAAGGCGCAGATTCTCCAGATGAAGCTGGACTGCCAGGTGGACATCGCCCTGCCACCCACACTGATCGCCCATATGATTACCGAGGCCGATGAGGCGTACCGGGTCCTGATTGGCCGGCCCGTGAGCGAGCCGCCCGATCCTGCGGTGACCCTCATGCACCACCACCTGATCTGGTTGCCGGATGCTGCGGGGCATGCTGCCGTGCTGCATGGGGACCTTGACGGGACCGAACAGCGCCTGCTGCGGGCCACCGAGGACTTCAAGGAGGTCTTCAACGGGATGCATATCAAGGCGCTGGAGCTCTATAGCATGCTGCGCGTAGCGCCGCGGATGGTCGGGGCGCTGCGGCGCCTGAACCGGGATTCCATGGCGCAGATCGCCACTTTCCGAGGCTTCCTCTCCGAGCTGCGGGAGCACCTCGAAGGGTGCGAAGTGCTCGGATCGCTCACCCCAGTGCTCGCAGATCACATGTTGCGGGAAGAGCTGTATTACACGGAAAAAATAATGGGGAAAACCTTGTAGTCGACTTCGAACATTCTGAGGGCGCCACTCGTACTACCTGGCAGACAGATTCATCTGTCAGGTAAGGAGGGTGTCCCCCGTGTTCATTCCCTTGACTGACCACACCCGGCTCGAGCAGTATCTCTGGATGATCACCATGAACTCCAAGAACATGGCCAACGTGAACCCGCTGGTGAAGAAGGGCCTCGATTCCACGGCTTCCGGTCCCTATGACAAAGTGGTGCTCGCCTTGCTGGACGAGGCCGGTGCCGAGGCAGCAATCGTCGGTGGTGACAAGACCGCCGAGGGCGCCCTCCGCCTGATCGCCTCTGAGTCTGGCGATACTGCCCGGTTCTCCCTGACGCTCCTGGTGACCAAGTACCCATCCCTGCGGGTTGAGCCGGGCCGGGTCCGGGTCTTCCCGGCACGTGTGCGCGACGAGAACGGCAAGAAGATGGTGGTGCTCGACCTCCTTAACACCTCGGTAGAAGTGCCCGCGGTGCTCCAGAAGCGCAAGCGGGCTCAGGCCCGAGCGGCGAAGTCTCAGGGTGGAGCGCAGGCGGGGGCTCCCAAAGAAGCAGAGCCCTCACCGAAGGAGACTCCGCCCACCGGCGAGTCGGAAGAGTAGATCCAGGAGAGCGCGGCGATCCCGTCCACGGGGGCCGTGCTTTCTTGTTCGCCCGCTCGGTCGCATCGGTTCCCCACCTGAATGCGTTATGCATGCACCCGCGTGCAACATACAGGCTACTCGACCGCCATTGACTTCTCCCGACGCGCAACCGCCGATGGGGTCGCCTTCCTCCAGCCGGCAGGCAGGGTACCAAGCAGTTCGTCGCTTGCATGTAAGGTGGCAGTAGGGCAATGGGAACCGCATCCTTGACTCGTCCCCCGAGCCACCCCAAGGTGACAGTCCGGTCCCACCCCTCGCGCCTCGAACGGTACCGATCAGATCCCGGCCTGCACTTGGATGCTGTGTGACCTGCAGTCCGTGTCCCACAAGCCGTCGATCCAATGTTGACTCTATGCATAGAGACTGCTGTTGCCTCGCCACACGACGTGCAGTGACTGCTCCCGACTCGCAAGTCAATGGCGTGCAGGGTTATGCCAGGCTCACCGCCGAAGTAACTTGGGCAGCACCAGAGTACCAACGAAGAGAGGACAAGGGCTCATGTCAGCCTACCTGGATCACATTGTCTTCATCATGTACATGCCCCAGGACGTCGTCAACGTCGCTGGGGTGGTAAGAGTCATGTCCAACTTCGGCCTCCCCCACCTGCGGCTGGTGGAGCCAGCTGCCTTCGACCCCTACCGGATCGAGGGCATCGCCCACGGCACTGCGACGCTCGTAGCGAACGCGCGCCGGTTCCCCACCCTGGCCGATGCCTCCGCCGACTGTACGCTGGTCCTGGGCACCACCGGCCGTCCGCGCGAGGCCGAGCGGCAGGTCCTCACGCCGCGCGAGGCCTCACCACTGCTACTCGGGCTCGGTGCGGAACCGGCCGCACCGCATGTCGCCGTCGTCTTCGGTCCCGAACAAGACGGCCTGCCGAACGCCGCTCTGGACCTGTGCCATGGCGTCATCACAATTCCAACCCATCCCGATAACCGCTCCCTCAACCTCGCCCAGGCCGCGCTGGTCATCGCCTACGAGTTGTGGAGCCTGGCCTCGGCCGAGCAGCCGCTCACGCCCACTGAGCCCGACCTGGCCGGGGGCGAACAGCGAGAAAGCCTGTTTAGCGCCGTGGAAGCCTTGCTACGGGCCCTTTACCCCAACACCACCGACGTCCGACTTGAGGCCTCGCTCTCTCGCCTGCGCACTGTGCTCATGCGCGCCAGACCCCGTACCGAAGAAGCTACGTCCCTGACCAACCTGTTTACCCATGCCGCCAGAGCGCTGACCAGGAGATAAAGCTGTTGCGCGACAGGACCCCCACCGTACAGCGTCCCGGCACCTTTGTTGCCCGCCACTGCGCATGAGGGCAACGGAGACACCACAGGCACGGCAAGGGCCCCGCCACACCTGGCGGGGCCCCGTTCGCGCCATCCAACGCCCTACTGACCAGCTGGGATAAAGTAGAACCCGGTCGCCAGGATCACGTAAGTCCCCAGGAGCAGGAGCCCTTCCAGCCAGTTTGTCTCCCCGTCGCGGGTCACCTGGTTGACTGTCAGCACTGAGATCAGAATCGCCACCAACTCCGCCGCCATGAACTCCAGCGACATGGGACGCCCCATCGCCCATGAAGCAAACACGGCCACCGGCGCCACCAACATGGCGATCTGGGTCGTGGACCCGATGGCAATCTCCACCGCCACGTCCATCCGGTCCTTGAGCGCCATGGTGATCGCCGTCGAATGCTCCGCCGCATTCCCGACCAGGGCGACCACGACAACGCCCACGAATAGCTCCGACCATCTCAGCAGTTCCAGCACCGGCTCGATGCTGCTCACCAGCACCTCCGACATGACCACCACCAGCACCGTCGCCACACCTAACAGCATGAAGGATTTCGGCGGTGACCACTCTGCCTTATCCGCGTGCCCCCCGGCCGTCACAAACAGGTGTGAGTGGGTGCGGAAACTGAAGAGCAGGCTGGCCACGTAGGTGCCGACGAGCACCACCGCCGCCACCAGGCTGAGAATCGCCACATCGCCCTCGGGAATGGGCGGCAGGCTGTGATGGAAGATCGCGGGCACGACCAGCGCCGTAACCGCCATGAACATCAGACTCACGTTGAAGCGGGTGATATTCCGGTTGAACTGCTGGTGCTGATACTTGAGCCCCCCCGTGAATGTCGCCGCGCCCAATACGAGCAAGGCGTTGCCGATGATCGACCCGGTGATCGAGGCCTTGACGACCTCGTACAAGCCCTCACGCACCGCGAGGACGACGATAATCAACTCCGCCGCGTTTCCAAATGTACCGTTCAGAAACCCACCGATGCGCGGCCCGCTATGGATCGCCACCTGCTCCGTGGCGCGGCCCATCCAACCGGCCAGGCGCAACACCGCCAGAGCCGACGCCACGAAAGCGATCAGCGGGCTGTGCCCCAGGTACTCTGCCCATAACGCGACGGGAATGCCGATCAGGAGCAGGTCCGCATAACTCATCCGATCCGACTCCTTCACCCGTGTTACCTTGCCCTTAAGACCTTCTCCGATGACCCCACCCGATCCTGCCGTCGCCAGGGCCGCGCAAAGAGCGGGCGAAAAGTTGCCTTCCCGCCCGCCCTGCCAACCCACGACCCTCTACAGGCCGATCTTCAACGCATCCAACGGCACCCCGGGCAAGACCCCGAGCCACAGCGTGCCGACGATCGCGATCACCAGCACCGCCAGGACGCCGTACTGCACCACAGCGGGTGAGAATGCCAGCGCCCCTTACGAGGCGGTGTCTGCCACCGAGTGCCGCACAGCGGCTTCCCGAGCCGACTTCTTCAACATCGTCCCAATGACCCGCAGATACACATAAGCCGAGATGCCCGTCGACACGATCAGACCGACCAGCAGGGTCCAGCTGTTGGCCGGCATGGTAGCTGCCGCACCCACAGCCGCCTTCGCCAGCAGGAACTTGCCGATGAACCCGCCTGTGGGCGGCAAGCCCGCCAGACCGAACATCAACAGCGACAGCGATGCCGCCAGCCACGGCCGCCGGTAGTAGAGCCCTTCATACGATGCAAGGTCGCTCCCGGCCTCCCCACCCGCCTCCAGTAGCGTGATCACAGCGAAGATGCCGAACGCCGTGAACCCGTAGGCCGCCATGTAATAGGCAGCGGCCGTCAGGCCGTCAGCAGCCAGGGCCGGAATCGCCATCACCAGATACCCGGCATGGGAGATGCCCGAGTACGCCATCAGCCGCTTCAGATCGTTCTGCCACATCCCGACCGTGGCGCCCCAGAGCATCGAGAGCGCCGCCAGGACCGACAGCGGCAGCAACCACTTCGCAGCGGCGGAACCCGCCGGCACCGTGGCCATTAGCAGCCGCGCCAGCATCGCCAGCGCCGCGCCCTTGGTGCCGACCGCCATAAAGGCGGTAGTCGCCGTCGGCGCGCCCTGGTACACATCAGGCGCCCAGGCATGAAACGGCACCAGCGCCAGCTTGAATGCAAACCCCACCAACGCCAGCGCCATGCCGGCTTTGTAGTAGAGCTCCCCGCCGTGAATCGGCGTTCTGGCGATCACGCTGAGGTCCATGCTGCCGGTCACGCCGTAGATCAGCGCAAACCCGAACAGGATGAACGCCGATGCCACGGACCCAAGCACAAAATACTTCAGGGCAGCTTCACGGGCGTTCGGATGCTCCGGGTCAAAGGCCACGGCCACATACAGCGCCAGCGAGAGCAGCTCGAGCCCGAGGAAGACCGTCATCAGGTTGCCGGCGGAGACCATCATGAGCATGCCCATGGCCGCCCAGAGGATCAGCGCCAGATACCCCGACTTGTCAAGCTCGGTGCGAATCGTAGACAACAAGACCGTCAGGAAGACAGCGCCCACCAGCACGGCGCCAAAGACCACGGCCAGCTGATCCATCAGCATGGCCCCGCCATAGCCGGTGAGGTCCTTGCCCCATAGCGGGATCAGGTAGTACCCCGCCAGTGCAGCCGAACCCAGACCGGCCACGTGCCACCAGCCATGAATCGACTGCGCGGGCAGGATCAAGTCGAGTAAGAGAATCACCAACGCCCCGGCGGCCAGCGCCAGGAGCGGCGCCGCGACGGTGAAGTTGACCGGATCAAAGGTCATGCGAGCCCCTCCTTCTCAGTCCACCGGGGTCTTATACAAGTGTAATGAAGTATGCCAGCATCAGCACGAGCCCGCCGAACATGTAAATCGCATACCGGGGAATATGGCCGGTCTGCACCTGCCGCAGACTGGCGCCAACGGCGGCTGCGGTCCGTCCGAAACCATCCACGATCCCGTCGATCACCTTGCCGTCGCCGATCGCCGCGACGAAGCCGGCTGTTGCCAGCAGCGGTTTGACGACCAGAAAATCGTAGAGGGCATCGAAGTAGAACATGTTGACCAGGATGCCGCCACGGACGCTGGTATCCCGTTCGGCATTACGGCGGACGCCGTTGGTGCCGTATAGGTACCAGGCCAAATAGCCACCGACCAGCGCCATGGTGAGCGTCACACCAGCCACCAGGTAGTTGATGCTCTCGGGCTCCAGCTCCAGGCCCGCGAAGGCGGGTTTAAGAAACGTAAGCTGCCAGTGCGGGAAGAAGATCAACCCACCGACCACCGAGAGGGCTGCCAGGATGCCCACGGACCACTTCATGGCCCAGGGGGTCTCATGTGCGTGATCGTGACCCTGTGCGCCGTGGGAACCGTGCGCATCGTGACCGTGGTCCGTTCGGGTGGCTGAAGCCCGCTTCTTCGCCAGCGCCTTGACCGCGGGCGCCCAGGGCGAGCCAAAGAAGACCAGGCTGATCAGGCGCACGTTGTAGAACGCCGTCACGCCAGCCGCCAGGATGCCGATGATGAAGAGTGCCATATTCTTGTGCATGGCCGCCAGCAGGATCTCGTCCTTGGAGAAGAAGCCAGCGAACGGGAAGATGCCGATGAGCGCCAGCGCCCCGATCGCAAAGGCCCAGAAGGCAAACTTGTCCTTCTGGTACAGCCCACCCATATGGCGGATATCCTGGTCGCCGGCGTAATGGTGAATCACGATACCGGCGGTAAGGAAGAGGGCCGCCTTGAAGAAGGCGTGGGTCAGGAAGTGGAAGTCGGCCGCAACGTAGGCTTGCAGGCCGTTGCCCATGAACATGTAGCCAATCTGCGAGAGCGTCGAGAACGCCAGGACCCGCTTGATATCATTCTGCCCTGCCGCGACCACGGCGCCGAAGAGCGCACCGATGCCACCGACCCAGGCCACCAGAGCAGCCGCAGTCTCCGCATTCTGGTAGATCGGCCAGGCCCGGGAGACCAGATAGACGCCTGCCGTCACCATCGTGGCGGCATGGATCAAGGCGGAGACCGGGGTCGGTCCTTCCATGGCGTACGGTAGCCAGGTGTGCAGCGGAAACTGCGCCGACTTGGCGATGGCGCCTACAGCAAGCAACACGCCGATCAGGTTGAGCACCTCGTTCCCGGTGCCGGCCTTGATCCCGGCGAAGACCCCATCAAACGAGAGCGTCCCGTAGGTCTTGTAGATAAAGGCGATACCTGCAACCAATCCCACCTCGCCGATGCCATTCATGATGAAGGCCTTCATGGCAGCGGCGGTGGCGGAGGGCTTTTTGTAGTAGAAGCCGATCAACATGTACGAGGCCAGACCTACGTTTGCCCATCCTATCAATAGACCGACGAAGTTGTCCGAGACCACCAGCAGGCTCATGGCGAAG
Source organism: Symbiobacteriaceae bacterium (assembly GCA_027356675.1). The sequence continues at coordinate 7,568 of DAHVXO010000326.1, forward strand.
ATGAAGAAGTTCAGCTGTGCCATAAACCGCCCGTAGGATGGGTCATCGATCATGTACCCAGTCGAGTACAGGTGGATCAGGAAGCCGCAACCCGTGACCACCAGCATCCACCAGATGGAGAGGCTGTCAGCCACGAACCCGAAGTTACTCATGAGCGGGCCCAGGTTCGTCACCGTGGCCCGGATGGGCACACCGGTCTGTAGAAATTGTGCGAAAAGCACCAGGGTCATCGCAAACGTGGCGAAAACGGAGCCGCTGGCCACCCAGGACACCATGGTCTTCGACCAGGTGTTCCGGAAGGAGCCGACGACTGCCGCGCTCAGAAGCGGCAATACGACCAGGGCCGTCAACATCCAGGCGCTCACGTCCGGTTCACTTCCTTCCAGGGGTGGCTAGTGCTTGAGGTCCGCAACGTCATCGATGTCGGCATGCTCCCGCTTGCGGAAGAGCAGGACGATAATGGCAAGACCGATGGCGACCTCGGCGGCAGCCACGGTGATCACCAGGAAGGCCATCACGTGGCCGTCCAGGTTCCCGTGCTGCCGTGCGAACGCAATAAAGAGCAGGTTCGCGGCGTTCCACATGATTTCCACGCTCATCAGGATTGCCAGCGGGCTGCGCCGCACCAGGACCCCGATGCCGCCCAGGGCGAAGAGGATGGCGGCCAATGCGACGAAGAGGTTCGAAGATACGGTTGGCATATGTCCTCCTCCTTCCCTAAGCCTTCTGGCGACCGACGAGGATGACGACCCCGATTACGGCCACCATGAGGATAAACGCCGTGAGTTCAAAGGGCAGTACATGAACCGTGAGCAGTTCCGCACCGAAGTTCTTCACGCTGCCGAAGGACTCGCTGATTGAGGCAAACGAACCGCTCGCCTTGCCCACCAGGCCCACCAGTGCCAGCATCAGCAGCACGGCGCCGCCCACGGCGTATCCGGCGATGCGGTGGGGTGAGACCAGGCTCTGGTCCCGCTCGATCGGATCCTTACGGGCGGTCAGTAGGGCGATGACGAAGAGGAACAGGATCATGACCGCGCCGCCGTAGACGATCAACTGAATCACGGCCATGAACTCAGCGGAAAGGCTCAGGTAGAGCACCGCCAGGCCGATGAAGTTGAGCACGGTGGCGAGGACCTGGTGAACCGGATAGCGGGCCACGACCACGCCCAGAGCGCCGGCGAGTGCGATCAGTCCTGCGATCACGAATACGGCGAGATTCATGGCTTCACCGCCTGACGCCCTGCGAAGGGCGGATAGACGTTCATCGGCACCGTGAAGGCCGACGGCGCCTTGTTCACCAGCTGATCCTTCTGATAGATCAGCGACTCACGTGAGAAGTTGGAGAGCTCGAACTCCTGCGTCAGGTGCAGGCAATCGGTCGGGCACGCCTCTTCGCAGAGGCCGCAGAAGATGCAGCGGAGCAGGTCGACCTGGTACTTGTAGCCGTAGCGTTCGCCAGGGCTGTGCGGATGGGCCGGATCGTTCTCCGCCGCCAACACTGTGATGGCTGCCGCAGGGCAAGCCACCTGGCAGAGCTCGCAGCCCACGCACATCTCCAGGCCGTTCTCGTAGGTCCTCAGTTCATGCCGACCGTGGTAGCGACGGCTCCGCGGCTTCTTGACCTCGGGGTACGAGATCGTCACCTTGGGCCGGAAGAGGACTTTCAGCGTGGCGCCGAGTCCCTTTGCAATCGCCATAAACATGCTGCCGTACCTCCTTCCGATCAGGCCTTGGGAGCCAGGAGCGCCACATAGACCGCTGTGCCGACCAGATTCAAGGCTGCCAGCGGGAGCATAACCTTCCAACCGAAGCTCATCAGCCGGTCATAGCGCATCCGGGGCCACGTCGCCCTAACCCAGATAAAGACGAAGATCATGAGGCAGACCTTCAGGACGAAGGCCACCACGGGCGGAATGAACTGGAGGAAAAAGATCCGGTTCCAGCCGCCCAAATACAGGAGAGTGATCAGCGAGGCCATGTTGAGCAGGTGGACGATCTCGCCCAGGAAGAAGAGGCCGAACCGCATGCCGGCGTACTCTGTATTGTAACCGCCGACCAGTTCGGTTTCCGCTTCGGGAAGGTCGAACGGCGTGCGGCTGGTCTCCGCCAGCGCCGCCATGAAGAAGACCACGAAGCCGAGGATTTGCGGGATGATGTTGTACAGACCGTGCTGCGCCGTCACGATGTCGGTCAGCCGGGTCGAGCCTGCCATCAGAATGACGCCGATCAGCGCCATCCCCATGGCCAATTCGTAGCTGATCATCTGAGCGGTTGCGCGCATGGAGCCTAGCAGTGCGTACTTGGACTGCGACGCCCAACCGCCGAGGGCCACGCCGTAGACAGAGAGCGAGCTCAGAGCCAGCATCACCAGGATACCGGCGTTGGGGTCTGCCATGGACCACCCGGGTCCCCAGGGGATGACCACATAGATCGAGAGGGCCGCAAAGAAGGCGATCATCGGGGCGAGCCGGAAGACCAGGTTGTCGGCGTCACGCGGGATGATGTCTTCTTTAAAGATCATCTTCACCACGTCGGCGATGGGCTGAAACACGCCCCAGGGTCCGACCCGATTGGGACCCACCCGCATCTGAAAGTACCCCAGGAGCTTGCGCTCCATGAGCAGTTCCACCGCAGCACTTAGAAGGATGACCGTGGCGAGGAGGAGCGCCTTTACGACAACCCAGAGGATAGTGCTTAGCATGTTAGTCCGCCACCTCCACGGCCAGCTTCGCCACGGAGACGGCTACCGGAGCGCCGCCCACAGGGATGCCGGATGTCAGCAAGTTGACCGGTGCGCTACTGAGGCGCTTGATTGCCTGGATGGTGCCGGGAACGACGCTGCGTTCGACCATGACGGAGACCGTAATCCGAGCCTCGCCCACGCCGAGTTCCACCTGCTCGCCGGCGAGAAGCCCGAGGCGGGCGGCGTCAGCGGGGTGGATCAGGGCCACGGGCTGGGGCAGCACATGATTGAAGGCTGCGTCAAACTGGGCGGTGGAGCCGCCTGCGTAGAGCCGGTCAACCGGCACGAGGAGCATCCCCTCACCCGCCGGCGCAGCCAGGCCCGTAACCGCCGGCAGCACCGACGCCGGCGCGCCCGCCAGCACCGTGCCATCTGTCAATTTGGACGCTAGCTTGGCAATCTCCCAGGACGTCTCCTGCGGCGAAGCCGTCAGCCGCAAGCCCATGGCTGCGGCCAACGCCACCAGGATGTCCCCGTCAGGCTGGGCCGCGCCCTCGGGCTTCTTGGCCACCTTGACGCTCTGCACCAGGCCATCCAGGGCGGTATAGGTACCCGCCTTCTCACCCATGGCCGCCGCCGGCAGGACCACATCCGCCTGCGCTGCCGTCTCATTGAGGAACAGGTCGATGGCGACCACGAAGCTGCCCCTGAGGGCAGCGGCCGCCAGTTTCCGGTCGGAATAAGTGTTAACAACGTTGGCCCCCGCCAGCAGCAGGGCCTTGATCTGGCCCTCAGCCGCCGCCTTCAGCATGGCCCCGGTCTCCAGGCCCGCATCCCAGACCAGATTCCGGGTGCCCCAGGTCTGCATGAGCGCCTCACGGGCCCGGGTCTCGGTCACTCCAGCCAGACCGGTCAGGAACCCGGGCAGCACGCCCATGGCCTCCGCACCGCGGCTGTTGTTCTGCGCACCCGGAATCAGCACATGCACCGACCGTCCAGGAGCGGTGGCCGTTCCGACCTTTGCCGTTCCGACCTTTTCCGTACCGACCTTTTCCGTACCGACCCTTTTAAGCGCCCCCGCCAGTTCGAGCACGGCGCGGCCCACACCGGCGTCATTCCCACCCCAGACCACGGCAACCTTGGTCACCCCGGTCAGGATCTCAGCCAGCTTGGTCAGCGCCACCGCATCGGCAGCGCTCGCAGCACCCTTCTTACCAGACACAGCAGCAGCCAGCGCCAACAAAGCACCAGCCACCTCACCAGGCTTCAACTGAACCCGCGCATGCCGTCCCCGGTACTTGGGCATCACGGAACCGACCACGGCGATCTTGGCCAGCTTCCGGTCGGCCATGCGGCGAATCCGCAAGTCGAGCACCGGGGCCGTCTCCGCCGGATCCACATCCACAATCAAGATCGCCCCGGCATCGGAAAGATCGGTCTGCCGCCCGGGGAAGGCCCCCAGCGACGCCACGATCTGATCCCCCACCCGGTGATCGATGTTGTTCGTCCTCAGGGCGACCCGGGCGAACTTCTGCAGCAGATAGGCTTCCTCGTTGGTCAGCTTGCCGCCGCCGATGACGCCAAAGCCGGCGCCGCCTACCGCAGCCTTGATCTCCTTGAACTTGCCGGCGACCACCGACAGCGCCTCGGTCCAGGACACAGGCACAAGGGCCCCGTCCTTCTTGACCAGCGGTTGCGTTAACCGCTGATCGTCTTGCACATACTGGTAGTTGAAGCGCCCACGGTCGCAAAGCCACCCGGTGTCGACGGCCGGATTTTCCCGGGAAGTCAGCCGGAGCAGCCGCCCATGCCGGTACTCCTGATTCACGTTGCAGCCCACGGAGCATCCGGTACAGATCGACTCTACCTTCGCCAGGTCCCACGGACGAGCCTTGAAGCGATACAGCTCGCTGGTCAGCGCACCCACCGGGCAGAGCTCGATGGTATTGCCGCTGAAGTAGGAATCGTACCGCTGCCCTTCCATGGTCGTGACGTGGTTGTTGTGGGCGCGCTCCGCAATGATCAGGGTCTGCTCAGTCGCGACCTCATCATCGAAGCGAGTGCAGCGCCGGCACAGAATGCAGCGCTCGTTATCGAGCACGATGAAGTTGCCCAGGTCCACAGCCTTGTCCTTATGGATCTTGGGGTCCACGAGGCGGCTGGTACCCGCGCCGTGCTCGAGCGTCAGGTCCTGCAGGTCGCACTCGCCGCCCTTGTCGCAGACGGGGCAATCGAGTGGATGATTCAGCAGCAAAAACTCCAGGGCCCCCTTGCGCAGGTCCGCAACCTGAGCGCTCTGGGTGGTGACCACCATGCCATCGCCCACCTGCGTGGTACAGGCCGCTTGGGGCTTGGGAATCTTCTCGATCTGAACCAGGCACATGCGGCAGACGCCGGCGGGATCGAGCTTGGGGTGGTAGCAGAAGACGGGAATCTCGACCCCCGCCAGCTTCGCCGCCTCCACCAGGTTTGTGCCCTTGGGCACCTGGACAGTGCGGCCGTCAATCGTCACATTCACCAGGGGCTGGCTCATGCGGACCGCACCTCCTTGGCCTTCTGGATGTACCGCTGCAGCTCCTCAGGGAAGAGCCGCAGAAGCGACGCGGGGTACGAGACCGCCGCGTCCGAAAGAACGCAGATCGTCGTCCCTGCCATCTGCCGCTGCATATCGCCAATCATCTTGATGTCCGATTCAACCCCGCCCCCGGCCACGATGCGGTTGAACGTGCGCTCGAGCCACTGGGTGCCCTCGCGGCAGTTGGTGCACTGACCGCAGGACTCGGAGGAGTAAAACCGGGACCAGTACGTCGCAACCTCTACGAGGTCGACCGTGTCGTCATAGACCATGGTGGCCGCCGTGCCGAACATCGACCCGGCCGAGGCGCAGCCCTCAAAGTCCAGGGGCAGATCCAGGTGTTGCGGTCCGAGCATTGGCGAGGAAGAACCACCCGGCTGGGCCGCCTTGAAGGTCCGGCCCGGGCGCAATCCCCCCGCAACCTCGATCACATCGCGGAGCTTGGTGCCAATGGGCAGCTCGTAGTTCCCGGGCCGCTGCACGCAGCCGCTCACGGTGTAGATCTTCGGACCGCAGCTCTTGGGGTTGCCGGGGTTCGCCGTGATGCTGGTGAACCACTCGGCCCCCTTGTTGATGATGTGCGGAACGCAGGAGAGCGTCTCCACGTTATTGATAATCGTGGGCATACCGTAGAGGCCGACTACCGCCGGGAAGGGCGGCTTGACCCGCGGCTCGCCGCGCTTGCCCTCCAGCGAGTTGAGCAGGGCGCTCTCTTCGCCGCAGATGTAGGCGCCGGCGCCCCGGTGAACGGTGATCTCCTGCGTGAAATCGGTCCCGAGGATGTTCCTGCCGAGGTACCCCTTGGCCCTGGCGTCAGCGACAGCCTTCTCAAGAATCGCAGCGCCACGCTTGAACTCCCCGCGGATGTAGATGAAACTCTGCGTCACCCGATTGGCGAAGGCCGTAATGATGATGCCCTCAACCAGTTGGTGGGGATGCGTATACATGAGGGTCCGGTTGTTGCAGGTGCCGGGTTCGGACTCGTCGGCGTTGACCGTCAGGTAGCGGGGGCGCCCATCGTTGGGCAGGAAGCCCCACTTCACCCCGGCCGGGAAGCCCGCGCCGCCACGGCCGCGCAGGTTGGCTTTCTTAACTTCGTCGACGATCTGCTGGGGCTGCATGCCTTCCAGCGCCTTCCGGAGCGCCTGATAACCGCCCTGTGCCTCATACACATCGATGTCGGTCAGGTCGACGACACCGATGCCCTTGGTCAGAACGGGTTCAAACTGCATGCTGTTGGTGCCTCCTCTACTCCTGCTCCGACTTCGCTGCGGGCTCAGGTGCGGACTCAACCGCCGCCGCCGTCTCCATCACGGGCGCCTGGAACCCGGACCACTCCGCCTGGCTCGCCCCACCCATCAGCGGGATTTTCTCCAGGAAAGCATCGGGACCCTCGCCACTGCGCAGCGCTGCGACCAGCGCATCGAACTTCGCCGGTGTCATCTTCACGGCGTATTCCGTATTCACGTGGATCACCGGCGCCAGGTCACAGGCCGCCAGGCACTCCGGCGTCACTTCGAGGGTAATCAACCCATCAGGCGTGGTCTGCAGGTTGCCAATCCCCAGACTCTGTTTGATATGCGCCTCCAGCGCCCGACCGCCCCCCAGCAGGTGGCAGCACATCGAGCCGCAGAGCGTGATCATGTACTGGCCCACCGGATGCCGGTGGAACATCGCATAGAACGAGCAGACCGAGTCCACGTACCCAGGGGATACCCCGACGATCTCAGCGATCGCCTCCATGTCGGAGATGGCCACGTAGTGCCCCTCGCGCTCGCGCATCGACAGATGCAGCAATGGCAGTACCGCCGACTTCTCCCGTCCCTCGGGATAGCGCGCGATGATCGCGTCGACCTCGTCCTTGCACCGCTCCGGCCACGTCGGGGCCGGCACCGCTGTGATGATGATCGACTTGGCCTCCTCAGACATTACCGGTCCACCTCCCCGAAGACCGGGTCGATCCCGGCGATGATGCCCGCCATATCGGAGACGAAATGCCCCTTCAGCAGCTCGGTGAGCGCATAGGTGGCAAAGAAGCTAGGCGGTCGCACCCGCACCCGCATGGGCCGGTTGCCGCCGTCTGAGACCACGTAGAAGCCCAGTTCGCCACGGGGAGACTCGACGGCGTGGTACACCTCGCCGGCAGGCACGTTGAAACCTTGCTGCACCAGCTTGAAGTGATGGATCAGTGCCTCCATGGACTGCTTGACCTCCGCTTTGGGCGGCAGGACCAGCTTCCGGTCGTCAATCACATACCGGCCATCGGGCAAGTTAGCGAGCGCCTGACGGACGATCTTCAGGGACTCGTCGATCTCGTCGAAGCGAATCGCCACCCGATCGAAGAGGTCGCCATTGTGATAGACCGGCACCTTGAAATCGTAGTTTTCATAGCCGCAATAGGGATAGTACTTACGCACGTCATAGTCGGTGCCGGTCACGCGCAGGTTGTGTCCCGTGAGGCCGAGCGAAATCGCCTTATCGTAGGTGATGACGCCGATCTTCTTGGTGCGGTCCAGGAAGATCGGGTTGCCCAGAATCAGGTCCCGCAGCTCCTGCATCTTCTTGGGGGTCTCACGCAGGAACTTCTCGACCAGTTCTTTGAAGTTGGAAGGCAAGTCCTCAGCGATGCCGCCGACGCGAATGTAGCTCGGGTTCATGCGCTGACCGGTCGTCTCCTCGAAGATGTCGAGGATCTGCTCACGCAGATCGAAGCCCCAGAAGAACGGGGTGATGGCGCCCAGGTCCAGACCACCCGTGGAGATAAACACCAGATGGGATGCAATCCGTTGCAATTCCATCAGGATGACCCGCGCCACTGTCGCCCGTTCGGGAATCCGGTCGGTGATCCCCAACAGCTTCTCAACGGCCAGACAGTACCCGCAGTTATTGCCGATCGAGTTCAGGTAGTCCATCCGATCCATGACCGTGTTGGCCTGCTGCCACAGCAGGAACTCGGCGTTCTTCTCGATGCCGGTGTGTAGGAAGCCCGTCTCCGGATAAGCCGCGGCGATGATCTCGCCTTCGAGCTCCAGCACCACCCGCAGCACGCCGTGCGTCGCAGGATGATGCGGCCCGATCGAGAGCGTCATCCTGCTCGTGGACGGTTCAGCCCCTTGCGTCTGAGCCATATTCACCCTACTTTCCGTCCTTGGACGATTCCTCGCCGGGAAAGTCATAATAGCGATTTTCGTCGGCTGGCATCTCCAGGCTAATGAGTGCACGCGGTCCCCGGGTTGGGTAGTCACGCCGCAGCGGGTGTCCTTCCCAGTCATCCGGGTTCAAGATTCGCTTGAGATTCGGATGGCCCTTGAAGCGGATGCCGAACTGGTCGAAGACTTCCCGTTCCGCCGGGTCCGCCATGGACCAGAGATGCGATAGCGTGGGCACCTCGGCCTTCTCCCCGCAGCGCACCCGCACCCGGATGACGCCCAGAGCCGGCAACTGCCGGAAGTGGTAGACCATTTCGAAGCGGGGCTCACGGTTGGGGTAATAATCCACCGCCGTAAGGTCCACCAGCATGTTAAAACCGCAGCTTCTGAGCCACTGCACGACCTCGACGAGGACATCGGCAGGAGCCCAGACCTGCGGAATCTGGTCGCCGGTGGCTGCAATGAGGGAGACCTTGCTGCCAAAGGCCTTCACCAAGGCGGGAACAATTTCGGTGTTGACCTGCTCGCGGGCCTCAATGCCGCGCTGGATCATATCGGTGTTAGGCATGGCGCCGCACCAGCCCCCCCTTCGACTCGCCCCGGGCAATCTTGACGCGGATCTTCTGGATCGCGTCAATGACGGCTTCGGGGGCCGGCGGGCACCCCGGTACATAAATGTCGACCGGTATCACGTTATCGACGCCCTGGACGACGGCATAGTTATCGAAAATGCCGCCCGAAGAGGCGCAGGCGCCCATGGCCACAACCCACTTGGGCTCGGCCATCTGCTGATACACCTGCTTGATCACGGGGACCATCTTATTGCACAGACGGCCGGAAACGATCATCAGGTCGGCCTGGCGCAGAGAGGCACGGAAGGCCTCCGAGCCAAAGCGGGCCAGGTCGTATCGGGGGGCCGTCAAGTTCATCATCTCGATCGCACAGCACGCCAGACCGAACGTCAGTGGCCAGATGGAGTTGGACTGCGCCCAATGCAGGAACCCGTCGACCGTGGTCGTCACAAACCCGCCGTCCTTGCCCATCAAGTCTGCATTGCTCATCGCCAGGAGAAGCCCCCTTTCTTCCAAACATAGGCGTAACCCACGCCAAGCACGATCATGAACGTGATCATCTCAATCAGCCCGAAAGCGCCGAGGCTTTTGAGGTTCACGGCCCAGGGATAGAATGAGGCCGTTTCTACGTCGAAAATGACGAAGAGCATTGCTATAAGGTAGAACTTCACAGGGAACCGGCCCATCAGCGGGGCCGTGGGATGACCAGACTCATAAGGCAGAAGCTTGAAGGGCTCGGGCTTTGAGGGCCCGAAGCTGGTGCCCAACAGGCTCATGACCACTGGAATCACCAGAGCCACCAGCAAGTAGATCAGCACGGGCACGTATGGATGCATCGGCCAGCCTCCTTCGATGATACAGACCCCTGGGAAACTTACTACACCAGTATACCAAGCCGCGAAAGCAGATGTCATCAGCTTTGTGAATGAAGTCGCAATCAAAAAGCGGGCTCGAGAGCCCGCTAGGTCTAAAAAGCTACCGCTGAAGCACCGTCACAAAAAATCCGCGGCGGATGTCCAGCGTATGAGCGGCACGAACGGCTGCATCAGCCAGTCGATGAGTCGCCGTTCTTGGACATCGTGCGCCGCGACGAGGTCGCTTTCAGCGCGCACCGCGTTGCCGTCGGTCACGACCGCCTTGCCGACGACCTGACCCCGGCGCAACGGGGCCCGTAGCTGCGAATCAATCCGCACCTCCAGCCGCGGCGTCTCTGCCGATTTGCGTGGCAGGACCAGGGCCAGGTCATGGGCCAGTTCCACTGATACCGCCCGCCGGCGCCCCAGCCGCACCGGTACCGATGCCACCACCTCGCCCTGGCGTCCCAGGCGGGCCAGGCGGAAGTTGTCGAAGGCCCAACTGAGCAGCGTGGCCGCCTCGCCAAAGCGGTTGCCCGCCCGCAGGACCACGGCCATCAGTCTCTGTTCGTCGCGCGTCGCGCTGGCAATGAGGCAGCGGCCAGCCGCAGCAGTGGTGCCAGTCTTGACCCCGTCGGCACCGGGCAGGAAGGCCAGCAGGGCATTCGTGTTGTGCAGGACCACCTGGCGGCCCAGGTTCTCATACGTCAGCGGCCGTTGCCGTTGTGCCACGATGCCGGCGAAGCGTTCATCACGCAAAGCGCGGCTGGTAATCACCGCCAGATCGTAGGCCGTGCTGTAATGTTGGGCGTTGGTCAGGCCGTGGGGATTCACGAAATGGCTGCCCTTCGCCCCCAGTGCCCGCGCCTTCTCATTCATGAGCACGGCAAAGGCCTCAACCGAGCCCGCAACGTGCTCCGCCAGCGCCACGGCCGCATCGTTGCCCGATCTGAGCAGGAGGCCGTAGAGCAAGTCGTGGACCGAATAGACCTCGCCGGCCCTGATATGCATGGACGAACCCGGTGTGTTGGCCGCCCCGGGGGACACCTTCACCTGGTCGTTTAGCTTTGCCCGCTCAAGGACGATCAACGCTGTGAGGACCTTGGTGGTGCTGGCCGGGTCACGGCGGCTGTAAGCATCCTTCGTATAGAGAATTTCGCCGGTCTCCCAATCCATCACGATGGCCGAGCCGGCACCGAGGCGTGGCGCCGGGGGAACGTTCCAGCGCGCGGGTTCCGCCCGCACGACCCCGGTGGGCAGGCACAACCAGAGCGAAAGCAGCACCGCAAAAAAGCACGCAAGACGTCGGGGTCCAGCCATGGCCATCCCTCCCGCCGTAGTGTTTGGCTGAACACCTGTGCCTATACGAAAAGGCAGCAACGCCATGTTGCTGCCCCGTCTGATTCCCTAGGGTTGCCCTGTGAAGATCAGCATGTACGGTCCCCTGTCCAGCGGTTTTTCGAACCGCTGCCCGTTGACCACCAGACTCACGCCGATCATGTTTCCCATGTGCAGACGGACACGCGATCCCTTGTACTCCAGCGGTTCCGTGGGGAACCCATCGTAGACCTGCTGGTCGTCCACATAAGCCCGCATCCAGACCCGTTCACCCTTCGTGAACTCCAGCCGCACGGCAATCTCCTTGGCCGGCACAGCGAAGAGCACATCCTGTCCGGCGCTCCTGGTCATGGTGACCTTTGGCAGTTCGGGCACAACCGGTGGCGGCGTGGTGACCGGTTCCGGCTGTTTGGCAGTCGCAACCGGGGGTGGCGTCGGTGTGGTCGTCTTCGATCCCGGTTTCGCGCCGAACTGTAGAGCAATAAGCCAGCCGAGATACCCAATGGCAACCGCCATAGTAACCGCAACCACCACAGTGGTGACACTCCGGGCCGAGATTTGCGGTCCCAGGCGCCGGGTGTGGGTCTGCCCGCCAGTAGCCTTCGGCCGGGTTGCTTCCTCACGCTGGCGGCGCTCCTGCGCCGTCAACCCAGCTAGTTTGGCGAACCGAGTCACGGCATCGGTCGCTTGACCCTGAGGTGCTTCAACCGTAGCCGCATTCTGCTGGAGCGGCCGCCGGGGCTCCTTCGACTCCTTGTAGCGGTCGACCAGAGCGGGGCCATCGAGTCCAAGGTAATTGCCGTAGGTACGCAGAAACCCCTTGAGGTAGACCTCGCCGGGCAGATCGGCATCATGACCGGATTCCAACGCCTCAAGGTACTTGCGCCGGATCCGTGTCTCCGTCTCCGCAGTCTCCAGGCTGATCTCCCTGGACTCCCGCGCAGTGCGCAGCCGCTGACCGATCTCTTCCACGCCCCTCACCCCCTCCCGTTGGACGCAAAACCCGGCCGCACGGTTCCCCGTGAAGATTCCGTAAAGCTAAATCAATTCCTTTTTCTACGCGACTGGGACTCTTCCTTCCACATCGAACGATAAATTCCCCGGAATCCGTAAAAAAACGATCAGGGCTGCAACCGGTTGAGCAGCCGCGGGAACGCAATGGTCTCCCGCACGTGATCCAGACCACAGATCCAGGCCACGGTCCGCTCCACCCCGAGGCCAAAACCGGAATGCGGCACAGTACCGTACCGCCGCAGGTCCATGTACCAGCCATAGGTAGCCTCGTCCAGGTGCTCCTGCTCGAACCGCTGCCGCAGGACCACAGGGTCGGCAATGCGCTGCGACCCGCCGATGATCTCCCCATAGCCCTCAGGAGCCAGCAGGTCCGCGCCGAGAACGACGTTCGGATTCATCGGGTCCGGCTCCATATAGAAGGCCTTGATCTGCGTCGGGAACTTCTCAACGAAGACCGGCTTATCAAACTGCTGGGTGATCACCGTCTCATGAGGCGCACCGAAATCCTCACCCCAGGGAATCGGTTCCCACTCATCGCCGGGCTGGTGGACCCGCTTGAGCAGCTCCACCGCCTCCGTGTAGGTGATGCGGGGAAACGGCGGCACCACCTGCTGCAGGAACGTGGTGTCCCGCCCGATGGTCTTGAGGTCCTCCGCCCGCCGCTCCAGCACCCGCTGGACGACGTACGAGATCAGCTCTTCCTGCAGCCGCAAGTTGTCCTCGTGGGTAAAGTATGCCGCCTCCGGCTCCACCATCCAGAATTCGATGAGGTGGCGCCGCGTCTTGGACTTTTCCGCCCGGAAGGTCGGACCAAAGCTATAGACCTTCCCCAGCGCCATAGCCATCGCTTCCGCATACAGCTGGCCGGACTGGCTCAAGAAGGCCGGTTCATCGTTGACGTACTTTGTTTCAAACAGGCTGGCACCGCCCTCCGCCGACGTGCCCATCAGAATGGGCGGCTCGGTGAGGATGAAGCCCTGATCCTGCAGGTATTGATGAATGGACATCGTGATCTCATTGCGTACGCGCAAAATGGACGCCTGCCGCGCGGACCGAATCCAGAGGTGGCGATGATCCATCAAGAACTCCGTGCCGTGCTCCTTCGGCGAGATCGGGTACTCCTCCGCCACTTGCACGATCTCGAGGTCCTTGACCCCGATTTCGTACCCGCCGGGCGCCCGGTCATCCTTGCGGACACTGCCGCGGATGATCAGCGAGGACTCCTGCGTCAGCCGTTTGGCGGCCTCGAAGACCTCCGGTGCCACATCGCGGATGAAGACCACGGCCTGGCAGATGCCCGTGCCATCCCGGAAGAGGATGAACTGGATCTTGCCGCTGGACCGATAATTGTAGACCCAACCCCGGAGTTCGATGTCCTGCCCGACGTGCCCTGGCAGTTGGTTAATGTAAACATGCATGGGATCGGCGGCCTCCTCATCTTTCGCACGACTCGACCTTCAATCCGTGGTCATACTTCGTCCCCCGAAAGGCAACCTCCTGCTCACTTCGCCCACCGCGACGCATCAGGCATGCGCTATAATGTTAAACAGTATAAAGACACTGGAGGGACGGAGCTTGTCCGGGACCGGAGAGCCCGAGCGCCGCTCGCTAGGCGTGTCCGGCGGGCGACGGGACGCGAAGCGGGGCCGATACCGCCGCCGCCGTGCAGTCGCTGTGACACTGCTGATCATATTGTGCTTCGCCACCTACTATGGGGCGAGCTGGCTGGTAGCCCGCTGGTTCGGGTCCGGCACCGGGGCGCCCACCACGCCGCGACCGTCTCAGACGATCAACGATCCCTCACTGCCTGCCGCCAGGGACCCGCTCCCGTTCAAGGCCGAGCGCTACCTCAGCGCGGGTGACGTAGATGGCGATGGTCAGCCGGAACAGATCGCCATCGGCCCGGCGACCAGCGCTATGCGACCCGTGGCCCTGGTCAGCGGCACAGGCCGCGCACAGCGGATGATCGGCACCCCGCTGAACCTGCCTGATTTCCCGCTGGAGGTCAAGGACCTGCCCCGTGCAAAGGGCATGCTAGTCCAGGCGGGCTTGCTTCCCTCTGATGGTCCCACCGCCGAGGTAGCGGTGGGCAGCCAGAAGGCGGTGCTGGCGGCCGGCGGCGAGCCGGACTTCAAGGCCTGGCGACCCGACCGGAGCAAGGGGCTCGTACCGGTGGATTACTACCTGCTGGCGGCGCCCATGACCCCGCCCGCCCCGACGTCCATCCTCGTGGACAAGTACCGCAACGTCCTCTGGTATTACGCCAACGGGGAGCTTTCGGCCACCTACCGCGTGGCGACGGGCAGGCACATCAAGGGGCCGCAGCCGACGGCCGCCAACCAGACGATCAACTTCGTGACGCCCGTGGGACGGTATTCGATTGGCTCCAAGGTCCCCGGCCTGGCGTATTACAAGGAGAACATCCCAGCCAAGGATCCCCGCAACCCTCTGGGCACCCGCTGGCTGGGCTTCAATGTCTTCCCCGGTGACAAGACCATGGTCTGGGGCATCCACGGCACCAACGAGCCGGATTCCATCGGCCGGTGGGTCTCCGAGGGTTGCGTGCGGATGCGCAACGCCGATGTCGAGGCGCTCTACGACATGGTCGCTGACGGCACTGTGATCGAGATCATCGATTCCCGACCGTAAGGACGCAAAATACCCCCTCCCAGCTCGCTGAGAGGGGGTTTTGGTATGCGTGTGAATGCATCACACCGGGGTCACGGGGTGCTTCTTCGCCGGCCAGGCCACAACCTTGGATGCGTACAGGTCGAACCGGGCCTCCAACTCCGCCCGCAGCCGGTCAAAGGGAATAAGCGCATCGACGATCAACTCCGACGCCAGCCGATAGATGTCGATGTCCTTCTGGTACTCCTCGCGCAGGTGCTGGACGAAGGCCGGCCGGTCCTCCGCCGGTTTTTCGGCGATCTTGTTGGCGAAAACGGCGTTGACCGCAGCCTCGGCTCCCATCACGGCGATACTTGCCGTAGGCAGGGCCAGGGTGCAGTCTGGCTCAAAAGCCGGACCGGTCATGGCATAGAGCCCGGCGCCATAAGCCTTGCGCACGACGACGCAGATCTTCGGCACCGTCGCTTCACTGATGGCCGCGATCATCTTGGCCCCGTGGCGAATGATACCTTGCCGCTCCACCGCCGTCCCGATCATGAAGCCGGGCACGTCGGCCAGGAAGAGCAGCGGGATATTAAAGGCATCGCATAGCCAGACGAAGCGGGCTGTCTTGTCCGCCGAATCAACGAAGAGCACGCCGCCCTTGACCCGCGGCTGATTCGCAATCACCCCGACCGTCCGCCCCCCAATCCGGGCGAAGCCGGTGATCATCTCCGCAGCAAACAGCTTCTTGATCTCGAAGAACGACCCGGCATCGACGATCTGATCGATCAACTCATACATCTGGAAGGCTGCGTTGATGTTGGTAGGGATGATCTCCGCGATCTTGCGGCCCGCGACCGGGGCAGCAGGCTCGGCGTGCGCCGGCGCCTCCGTAAAGTTCTGTGGGAAGTAGCTGAGGTAGAGCTTGGCCTTCGCAATGGCCTCCTGCTCGCTGGCGCAGAGCACGTCGCCGCAGCCGGAGACGGTACAGTGCATGCGTGCCCCGCCCATCTCCTCAAGCGTGACCTTCTCGCCGATGACCATCTCCGCCATGCGCGGCGACCCCAGGTACATGGAGGCGTTGCCCTCCACCATGATCACCACATCGCAGAAGGCGGGAATGTACGCCCCGCCTGCGGCGCTGGGCCCAAAGAGCACGCAGATCTGCGGGATGACCCCGCTGAGCCGAACTTCATTATGGAAGATGCGACCCGCATGCCGCCGGCCCGGGAACATCTCCACCTGGTCCGTGATGCGTGCGCCCGCTGAATCCACCAGGTAGAGCAGCGGTACCCGCAGCCGCTCCGCAACCTCCTGGATGCGCAGGATCTTCTCAACGGTCCGGGCACCCCATGAGCCGGCCTTCACGGTCGAATCGTTGGCCATGAGGGCCACGGTCCGGCCGCTCACCTTCCCCAGTCCCGTCACCACGCCGTCGGCGGGCAGGTCCGGAGCCAGGTTGTTGGCGAACAGGCCGTCTTCGACGAAGGAGCCCGGGTCAACCAGCAGGTCAATGCGGTCGCGCACAAAGAGCTTGCGCTGCTGTTTCGCCTGCTCATGGTACTTGGGCGCCCCACCCTGCCGGATCTTTGCTTCTTCGGCCAACAGACGCTCCTCCAGGCTCACGC
>DAHVXO010000187.1 GCA_027356675.1 Symbiobacteriaceae bacterium
GACTATCTTCATAAGGGTGTTCCCTCCGTAAAGGCTCAGTCCTGACTCAATTCTTGGGTTCGATCCGGATCGAGCCCGGCGTGCTCACGCAGACATAGGCGCAGAGCCCGCAGCCGGTGCAGGCATCGGCTAGGATCTCCGGCTTGCCGTCCACCATCCGCATTGCCTCGTCCGGGTACGGGCAGCGCTGGTAGCAGACATCGCAGATGGACCCTTTGTGGGCCCAGCATGTGTGCGAATCGATCACCGCAGTGCCCATCCGCACCTGGCGCGGATCGGCGATGGTCAGCAGCGCCTTCGGTTCGCAAACCGGCATGCACTTACCGCACTGGTTGCAGGCCCGGTCCAGCGGGTCAATGTATGGCGTCCCCACCGCTGCCCCTGCGGTGGCTGGCAGGAGCTTAATCGCCTTCTCCGGACAGGCGGTGACACAATCGCCGCACCGAGTGCAGGTGAGCAGGAAAGCTGCCTCGTCGATCGCACCCGGTGGCCGCAAGTATCGCTTGCCGCCGCCCACCTTCACGACTGACTGACTCAGCGCATCTGCGAAGAGACGCCCCAGCGATCGAACCCCATCGAACAAGAACCCTCTCCGGTCCTGCATCTTCCCGTCCGACAAGGATATACGCCTCCCTTCGGGTCGTTCCCTCTGATCATAACACAAGGCAACCGGGGCCAGCGCCCCGGTCCGTGAAGGAACCATATTGCGAGGTTCCAAAACAAGTATTTGACGCAGAAGGCTCGGATCTCAATAAAGCTGCTAAAGGCGACAAAAGCCCGGTGGACATACGTCCACCGGGTTTCTCTGTCATGCCAGCAATTCACGGACAATCTGGTTGACCAGCTTGCCATCGGCACGCCCTTTGGTGCGGGTCACCAGCGGTCCCATGACCTTGCCCATGTCCTTGGGACCCTGAGCGCCGACTTCAGCGATGACCTGGCGCACCAGTTCCCGCAGTTCGGCCTCGTCCATCTGCTGGGGGAGGTAGCCGCTCAGGACATCGACTTCCGCCTGGGCCTTCGCAATTAAATCAGACCGGCCGCCCTTCTCAAACTCGGCCATGGAGTCCTTCAGTTGCTTGACCTGCTTGGCGATAATACCGAGGATGTCCTCATCCGTCAGAGGTGCGTGTCTGTCGATTTCGACATACTTCATGGCGGCACGCAGGAACCTGATCACTTCAAGCCGGGCCTTGCCTTCGGGGCCGGCCTTCATGGCGGCCTTCATATCCTCGGTCAGGCGTGTGCTGAGCTCCATGGGTCCCTAGCTCCCTTGCCTAATCCTTCCACTTGCGCTTGCGAGCGGCTTCGCTCTTCTTCTTGCGCTTCACGCTCGGCTTTTCGTAGTGTTCGCGCTTCCGAACTTCGGCGAGTACGCCGGCCTTCTGAATTTGACGCTTAAAACGGCGAAGAGCGCTCTCCAGCGACTCATTCTTACCGATCTTAACCTCGGACATCCCGGACTTCCCCCCCCTCAGTCGGTCCTCGGGGATAAAGAACACGCTTCGCGATTATACCGCGGCTCGATGGTTATGTCAAACCCTAACCATTCCGCCCAAAGGCTTGCCGCCCAACACGTGGAAGTGCAGATGGAATACCGCCTGACCCGCATGGGGACCGGTATTCGTGAGCACCCGGTACCCGGTTTCGGCAATGCCGCGGTCGCGGGCGATCTGTTGAGCAGCAGTGAAGAGGTGCCCCAGTATTGTCGAATCTTGGAGGCTCACCTCATTCACGGAGGCGATGTGTTTTCGGGGAATCACGAGCACGTGGACCGGGGCCACTGGCGAAATGTCGTTGAAGGCAATGACGTGGTCATCCGCATACACTCGGGTGGCGGGAATCTCACCAGCGACGATCTTACAGAAAATGCAGTCCTGCGACAAACAGAATCACTCCACGACGGATATGGCGGAGGCCATATGAGGTAGTTTCTATGAATCCCTGTCAAATTATTCTACAACCATGCGGTGAATTCCTCCGACCGTACAGGCGGTGTCCCGCGATAAGCTGTGGGCGCGAAGCGCCCTGGGACGTGGTAATCCACGGCAGTGAAAACGCCCGCCCTCCTGGGAGGCCGGGCGTTCCCCACATCTATACCGAAGTCGCGTTGCGGTTCTTATCCCCGTGCCGCTCCAGCCCCAGCTGGATCAGTCGGTCGCACAGCTCGCTGTAACTGATCCCTGTCGCCTCCCAGAGCTTGGGATACATCGAGATCCGGGTGAAGCCAGGAATCGTATTCACCTCGTTGATGATGATCCGGTTCGTCCCCCGCTCCAGGAAGAAATCGCACCGGGCCATGCCGGACCCGTCGATCACCTTGAAGGCGGCCACAGCCTGGCGGCGGAACTCGGCCGTCAGTTCCGGTGACAAATCGGCCGGAATCCGGGTCGCGGACCGGTCATCGAAGTACTTGTCGTTGTAGTCATAGAACTCGCCGCCGGGGATGACCTCACCCGGCAAGGAGGCCACCGGGTCATCGTTACCCAGGACGCTGACCTCGATCTCCCGGGCATCGACGCCCTCCTCGACGATCAGGCGGCGATCGAACCGCGACGCCTCCGTGAGCGCCGAGGCCAACTCCGCCCGGCTGTGTGCCTTGGTGATTCCGACCGATGAACCAAGGTTGGCCGGTTTCACGAAGACCGGATACTTGCCAAAGTAGGTCTCGATCTCATCCAAGACCCGCTCCGGCGAAGACTCCCATTCCTTACGCAGGTACATCCGGTACCGGGCGACCTCCAGCCCCGCCTGCTGGAAGAGCGATTTGGCCACACCCTTGTCCATCCCGACGGAAGAAGCAAGCACACCGCATCCCACGTACGGCACGTTGGCCATCTCCAACAGGCCCTGGATCGTGCCATCCTCCCCGTAAGTCCCGTGGAGGACCGGAAAGAAGATCGACGGCCCGTCCGTCGGCGGCAGCGTATGACCCTCACCCACGGGCACCAATTCCTTATGCGTCGGGTCGCCCAACAACCCCACCGGGAACCCGCCGGCCTTCTCCACACCCTCAGTCAGCGCCTTCATGGGGTCGCCGGTCAGAAGCCATTGCCCCTGCTTCGTGATCCCCAAGGGCACCACTTCGTACTTACTCGTGTCCAGGGCGCCCATGACGTTCCTGGCAGACATCAGCGAGACCTCATGCTCACCCGAGCGCCCGCCAAAGATCAGATATACGCGCGTCTTACTGGTCATGAGGCCACCCCTTCCGGTTCATGCTCATCCTTCATCCTATGCACAACCCAAAGGCTATAGCATGCACAACACATGGCGAACCTCCCTCGTATGATAAGTCTCGAAGGTTCTTGTTTACATTTTCGGGGTGCTTCCAGGAGCATTGGTGTGAGGCCAATGGGGGATGGTGCTTTTCCTCCTCGTTGGGCGATGAAGGTGGAGCGTGACTCCCCGGAGCTGC
>DAHVXO010000358.1 GCA_027356675.1 Symbiobacteriaceae bacterium
GAAAGGCCCGGGACCACTGCTGGTCCCGGGCCTTTCGCCTTACACGTCCGACTTGATATGCAGTTCCCGCAACTGCTTGGGCGCCACCTCACCGGGGGCCTCCATCATCAGGTCAGTGGCCTTGGCGGTCTTGGGGAAGGCGATCACGTCCCGGATCGACTGTCGCCCCGCCAGCAGCATCACGAAGCGGTCGAGGCCGAAGGCGATGCCGCCGTGGGGCGGTGCACCGTATTCGAAGGCGTCCAGCAGGAAGCCGAACTTGGCCTGCGCCTCCTCGACCGTGAAGCCTAGCATCTCAAACATGCGGTTCTGCAGGGGCCGCTGGTGAATCCGGATCGACCCGCCGCCCAGCTCCACGCCGCCCAGCACCAGGTCGTAGGCGTTGGCCCGAATCGAAGACAGCTCCGCCTGGGTCGCCTCGGGCCGGAAGATCATCTCCAGGTCATCTGGATGCGGCGCCGTGAACGGGTGGTGGACCGCCACGAAGCGGTTCTCCTCGTCATCCCACTCCAGCAGCGGAAAGTCGACGACCCAGAGCAGCTTGAAGTCCCTGGGGTCCCGGAGGCCCAGCCGGCTGCCCATCTCCAGGCGCACAGCGCCCAGCGAGGCGGCCAGCACACTCGGCTGATCAGCCACAAACAGCAGGAGGTCGCCGGCTTGACCATCCAGTCGCCGCACGATCTCGGTCATCTGCGCCGCGGTCAGGAACTTGCTGAAGCCGGCCTTGACCTCGCCCTCTGCGCCGATAATGGCATAGGCCATCCCCTTCGCCTTGTAGGTCTTCGCGAGTTCGACGATCTCATCGATCTGCTTACGGGAATAGCCGCCGCAGCCCTTGGCGTTGATGCCTTTGACCTGCCCGCCGGCGTCCACCGCGCCCTTGAAGACACCAAAGCCGCAGTCGGCGGCGATGTCGCTGATGTCGGCAAACTCCATGCCGAAGCGCACATCAGGCTTGTCCGAGCCGAAGCGGGCCATGGCGTCGGCGTAAGTCATGCGGGGGAACGGCAGCGTCAGCTCGATGCCAAGCGCATCGCGGAAGACCTGGGCGACCATGTGCTCCATAATGCCCAGGACGTCATCCCGCTCGACGAAGGACATTTCCACGTCGATCTGGGTGAATTCGGGCTGCCGGTCGGCCCGGAGATCCTCATCCCGGAAGCAGCGGACGATCTGAAAGTACCGCTCGAGTCCCGCCACCATGGAGAGCTGCTTGAAGAGCTGCGGGGACTGGGGCAGGGCATAGAACTTGCCGGGATTGACCCGGGAAGGCACCAGGTAATCCCGAGCGCCCTCGGGGGTCGACTTGGTGAGCATGGGGGTCTCAATCTCGATGAAGCGGTGGTTGTCGAGGAAGTCCCGCACCGACTTGGTGACCCGGTGGCGCAGGATCAGGTTCTGCTGCATCTCGGGACGCCGCAGGTCGAGGTAGCGGTACTTCAGGCGCACCAGTTCGTCGACCCCGGCATCATCCTGGATGTAAAAGGGTGGCGTTTTAGCGGGGTTGAGGATCCGCAACTCCTGGGCCCGGAGCTCCCAGCGCCCGGTGGGCAGGTTCGGGTTGACCGCCTCCGGCGCCCGCTCCACCAGCTCACCCCGCACGGCCAGCACGTACTCGCTACGAACCTGCTCGGCCTTCTCAAAGTGATGGCTCACGTCGGCGGAGTCGAAGACCACCTGGACGATGCCGGTCCGGTCCCGGAGGTCGACAAAGATCAGTGCGCCGTGGTCCCGACGCCGCTGCACCCAGCCGTTGACGGTGATCACCTGACCAACTTGCTCGGCCCCGACCTCGCCGCAAAATTGCGTCCGCTTCATGCCTTCGTTGGGTGTCATACGGATTGCCTCCCCGCAGCAGTGATGTGTCTGATGAGCTGGGCAAGCGGCACGCTCTCCTGGTTGCCAGCGTCCATGTCCTTGACAATAAGGTTGCCAGTGCGCACCTCTTCTTCACCGAGGATGATGACGAAGCGGGAGCGCTGCTTGCCGGCGTACTTCATCTGCGCCTTGAGCGACCGGCCCAGATAGTCGACGTCGGCGCAGAGACCGGCCTTGCGAAGCTGATAGACCAGCTCGAGTCCCAGCGGACGGGACTCCGGGCCCATGTTCGCCACGAAGGCGTCCAAGCGGGGCCGTTCCTGGAACGGCTCCTTGATGCCCAGTTCCTCCAGCACCATCAGCACTCGCTCCATGCCCATGCCGAACCCGACGCCCGGGGTCGGTTTGCCGCCCACCACCTCGATGAGCCCGTCGTACCGCCCGCCGCCCCAGAGGGTGGATTGGGCGCCCAACTTCGGGTGGAGCACCTCAAAGACGGTCTTGGTGTAGTAGTCCAGGCCCCGCACGATGCGGGTGTCCACCTGGTACTTGACCCCGAGCATCTGTAGGTTGGTCAAAAGGCCATCCCAGTGAGTCTTGCACTCGACGCACAGGTAGTCCAGGCCCACGGGGGCGGTTGTCGTGGCGGGGTGTCGCGCGTCCTTCTTGCAATCCAGCAGCCGCAGCGGGTTCTTTTCGATGCGGGTGTTGCAGTCTGCGCAGAGCTCATGCAGGTGCGGTCGGAAGTGTTCCTGCAGCGCCTCGCGGTAGCGAGGCCGGCAGTGCGGGCAGCCGATGGAGTTGACGCTGACGACCAGCCCATCCAGGCCAAGGCGGCCGACCAGGTCGATGCCCAGGTAGATCACCTCGGCGTCCACCGCCGGGTCCTGCGACCCGAAGACCTCCACGTCAATCTGGTTGAAGCCCCGGAAGCGGCCCTTCTGCACGTTTTCGTACCGGAACGCCGGGCCGTAGGCATAGAGCTTGGTCGGCTGGGTCTGGTTGGGCAGCCCGTTCTCCAGGTAAGCCCGCACCAGCCCGGCGGTGAACTCGGGCCGCATGGCCATGCGGCGAGGGTCCGGATCATCGCCCCGCGGCACAATGTTGAACATCTCTTTGGAGACGATGTCGGTCGTGGCCCCCACCCCATGGATGAAGAGGTCAACGTATTCGACTATCGGGGGTCGCAACTCCTGGTAACCGTACAGATGGGCCACCTGCCGGAAGACCGCCTCCAGCCTCTGCCACTGGTAGCTGTCGCGCCACCCGAAGGCCTCGCCGGGCAGGACATCATTGAACCCCTTCGGCGCTTGCATGGACACTGGGAGCACCTCCTGAAATGAATCGAGGGGATGCGGGGCGCAAAATAAAACGGTAACGGCAAAAACATAACCGCGACCTCATGAGCACCAGGTTTCTTCCAGGTTCTTCAGGTAACCCGCTCGGTCTCGGCGGTAACGGGTACGCTGCCGCGCCGGCTCCTGAGACGCCCACCAGTGGGAGCGCTTTAGGCAGAACTCGGAGAATGGAACAAGGCGCAGCCGCCGAAGGACATCGGCTGGAGCATCGGTCGGGTCGTGGAAGGCAACCTGAGCGCCGTGTCGCATGACGTATTGGTTCCAGCTGCGCCGACCGGTGATGCGCCTGTGCTGGCCCTTGAGCCGGCGTAGGAAGCGCTCCATGTCGTTATTGGTTCGGGGCAGGCGGGGTTCGCTGAAGCACGCGTAGAGCCCCTTTCCGAGGTTCTTGACCCATTTGGCTACATGGTCAACGAACGAGCGGTGCCGCGGATCAGTCTGCGCTTGTCGGTCAAGTTTCAATACGAAACTGTTCAGCTCCCAAGCTGCTTCGGCTGCGCGTTCCGGCCCGGGCAAGAACGGCGGTTGAATGCTGACTGGGTCGAGGATGCGCTCAATCTGGCGCAACCAGGTCTGTTGTTGCTTCAGTGTTTCGTAGGTTTCTCGGTGCTGCTCGTGTCGCACAGCGATTTGGCGGAGTCGCTCCAATTCTGGAGCCCCCTTTTTTCCAGGCACCGCTGTAGTGACTGGCTGATCTCGTCCAGGGATTCATAGACTTTGACGCCTGGCAGGTCAAAGGGTGGGCGGCCGTCTTCGAGCAGCACCGCTCGTAGCGCCGTGGTGTAGTCTTTGACCACCTGACTGTCGGGATCCGAGCGGTCAGAAATCCGCTCCTCCACTGACTTGATGCCCCGAACTTCGATCTTGAGGTCTGTCTTCAGGGAGCGGTCGAGATTGATTGCCGGAAGGGCGATGTCTCGCAGGAAGTGAAAGTGGCAGAGTTGGTGTGGCACTCCGGGAAACAGGGCTTCGACCGCCAGGCGAATCGCTTTCTGGGCATCGCTGACCACGCC
Source organism: Symbiobacteriaceae bacterium (assembly GCA_027356675.1). The sequence continues at coordinate 4,190 of DAHVXO010000358.1, forward strand.
GAGGATGGGCAACCCGAGTGCTGCAATCGGCTGAAGGAGTTCCTTCAGGCTGGCCGCGTCGCTGGTGACCAGGTTCTTGGCAGCCAGCGTCGTACCCGTTAGGACCTCGCGCACGACCCACAAGGTCTCATTGCCCTTCTCAGGTTGAACACCGTCCAAAGAGACGATGATTCCCCCGTTGGCGAGCATCTGCGACCGCCGCTCCGTCACTCGTTCGGCGGCACTGCAGCTGAGCAAGAACGAGTAAGCTTCGTAGAGGTTTTGGACCTCACGCTCAGAGATCGGCACGTTCCGCTCACGTAGCGCCTCATGGATCTCCTTGCGAGTGTTGTGCTCGTACAAGCGCAGGTAGCCCACCTGCGCTACCACGTCCATGCCATAGCTGTGGTTCCGCAAGCTCAAGGACTCAGCCTCAGCTGACCTGGTGATGGGGCGGGGACCCGGGCAACTGGGGTTGGGGCAACGGTAGCCGTGGCTCGCGACGAAAACCGATTCTGTTAACGTGATGATGTGCTTTCGCCAAACGGCATGACAATAGCGAAGTCGACTTTCACAGTGCTGACAAACCATCACTTCCGGAACGAAATAGGTTCGGCGAACATTTGTGAATGACTTCGGCTTCTTCACGGCGGCCACCACCCGGGCGAAAGTCCCGTGAGCACCAAGACTCAGGGCTTATCACCAGTTCGCGACTCAATGGGAGAATCCTTCCAATGCATTGCGGCTTTTGCCGACACCGAACAAAGAAACCCACAGGACATCTCCTGCGGGCGGGTTCCCATCAGATTAGAGGTCGACCCACACGTCGCCCCAGTTCTGGATGGCTTCCACCACGGGTTCCAGGGCGAGCCCTTTGCCCGTGAGTTCATACTCAATCAAGACCGGCTTGGTGTTGTAGACATGCCGGGTGAGGATCTCCTGGTCTTCGAGCTCCTTCAGTCGTTCGGAGAGCAGGCGGTCGCTGATCGCCGGCATCTGTTGCTTGAACTCGGTGAAGCGCCGTTTGCCGCCCATGAGAATCCGGATCATCAAGCCTGTCCAGCGTTTGCCCAGTAGATCAATGGCAGCTTCATACTTGGCGTCCATCTGATCGTAGTCCGTGGTGACCACCTCCCACCTTCAGTTTAGCATGTTTGTTGCCAAAAGTAAGTGTCTATCGGGATGAGATTAGCACCCACCCCCAATCCAATCCAATACAGAAAACAGGGAGGCCGATTGGCCTCCCCCCTTGTCATTCTTGCGCCTTATCGGTCCGCTGCGTCGGTGCAGAAGACCGTCTCCGTTGCGCCTATGCCGACCTCCACCGTCGCAGGTGTCAGCAAGCGGCGGAAGACCTCAGAGACCGGGACGATGTCGTGAATCTCGGCCACTCGCGGCCCGCAGAAGACCAGCCCGTTCTCAACATCGCCCTTTTGCGAACGGTTGAGCGCCGTGTAGATACAGTGCGACACGGCGTGGTTCTCCCTGTGCTGGCAGACCTTCAGGCAAAGAGCGCAGTTCACGCCCTCCTGGTCAAGGTTCGGCAACCGCTCGAACGTGTGCGGCACGATGGCCCGGGAGGCCATGCCGGTCGGGCTCCAGTACTCCACCTGGCTCCCGGTGGCCGCCAGCCAGGCCTGTTTCATCGCCGCCGATGCGGACGATTCCTCAGTCATGCCGAAACGGATGCCCATCTGCACGCCGTCGGCGCCCATCGCCAACGCCCGATCGATGTCGGAGCGGTGCAAGATGCCACCTGCGGCGATGACTGGCCCCTTGAACCCATTGTCACGCAAGGCCTTGAGCACGGGCGGGAACAGGTCCCACGTGCTGATGTTGGGGTCCTCCGGGCCCAGGTGTCCCCCGGCCTGTCCACTCTCCACCACAACATGGGTAATCCCTTCGGTCCGGGCCGCAATCCGGGCCGCCTTCTCCGACGAGATGATGCAGAGCCCGGGAATGCCGGCTTGACCCAACTTCTTGAACGGTCCCCGCGCAAAGCCCGCACCGATGGTGACAAAATCGACCCGCTCCTCGATGCACACATCCAGGAGCCGGTCGAACAGCATTCCTGCGTACATCAGGTTGATGCCGAACAGGCCATTGGGCGTGAGCGCACGCGTCGCGCGGATATGGCGCCGCAGTTCTTCAGGCGGAATTCCCATGCCGCCAATGGTGCCGACGCCACCCTCGTTGGCCACCGCAGAGACCAAGGGGGCTAGCGAGACGCGGATGGACATGCCCCCCTGGACGATAGCATAAGGGGCCGTCTTCGATCCGATCGTCAAGGATGGCAATTGCATGTGTATCCCTCCAAATCGAAGCACCTCAGGGTTCGGCGGCATTGATCCCCGAGCCGGGAGGTCTTGAGGATATTGTACACAGGCTACGCACCCTTGTGAACAGGTCCTAAAAGCTACCGCCCAATTTTGGACCGGTCGATCGCGCGGTCTGTACCTGCAGATACACGCGGGGCCAACCGTTGGGATGATGCGGTCAGTGCCTGGCGACGATCGAGATCCCGAATGGTCAGCCAATAGCAAGACCCCACGCATCGTGTAATGCGTGGGGTCTGCGCTTTGGTGTCGGCGGCGGGACTTGAACCCGCACGGTTGCCCATACGCCCCTCAAACGTACGCGTCTGCCAATTCCGCCACGCCGACATTAGGGAAGGGAAAGGAACTTTGGCGGAAGCGACGGGATTCGAACCCGCGGTCTCGGCCGTGACAGGGCCGCATGTTAGGCCTCTACACCACGCTTCCGGATTGGTGGAGCTAAGGGGGATCGAACCCCTGACCTCTTGAATGCCATTCAAGCGCTCTCCCAGCTGAGCTATAGCCCCGGAACAATGGTGGGCGGTACTGGGATTGAACCAGTGACCCCACGCGTGTGAAGCGTGTGCTCTCCCGCTGAGCTAACCGCCCGAATCAATGGTGGCGGGAGGTGGATTTGAACCACCGAAGACTTCCGTCAGCTGATTTACAGTCAGCCCCCTTTGGCCACTTGGGTATCCCGCCGGCATATACAATTGTCAAAGGAACACTGGAGCGGGTTACGAGATTTGAACTCGCGACCTACGCCTTGGCAAGGCGTCGCTCTACCGCTGAGCTAAACCCGCACACACTGGCTCCGGCAGTAGGATTCGAACCTACAACCCTCCGGTTAACAGCCGGATGCTCTACCGTTGAGCTATGCCGGAATGCGGCCGCCGGCAACGTGACCAGCGGTGACGGACTCTAATGTTACAGCATGACGCGCTCGTGTTCAAGACTCAATTTTAGCTAGCCGCGGGACATTTTTACGCGGTCCGGGCGCCCCCCCACGGGCGCCCGGACACCTCCCTGCGAAATCCGAGATCCCTACAGATCTGGAGCGCCCTCGGCCGGTCAGTTGGGGCCTGCAGCCGCCTAGTCAATCAGATCGATCACTCTGTTCCCATGCTCGGCCACCTCGTACTTCCGCCGACCGAGCAAGTCGCCCAGGCGGATCACCCGCAGGCCGTTGGTGGCAGTGTTACGCTCCATGTTTCCGATCCAGATCGCCCCATGCGGGCAGGCATCCACACAGACCGGCAGCAACCCATCCAATAACCGATAAGCGCAAAACGTGCACTTGGCGACGGTCCCTGGCAACTCACCGGAAGGCCGGCCGGACGAATAATTGGTCATCCCGACGGCAGGCGTAGGCACGGCGTACGGATCGACAACAACCAGGGCGCCACTTGGGCAGACATCGACACAGAACTGGCAGCCTATGCAGAGCTCCTGGTCCACTTCCACAATGCCCTGTTCGGTGCGCGAGACAGCTTCGATCGGGCAGGCGTCCTCGCAAGGTGCCGGGTCGCACTGCTCACAGACGCCCATGGCAAGGCGGGCTTCACGCTTCAGGTTGTGCGTGCCGGCACAGGCGCTGACACACGCTCGGTCCTCGGGTTTCGGGCAGAGGGTGCACTGCGTCTGGTCCGTGACCATGACCCACCCTTTTTCGGGGAGACCCAGCGACGTCCAGTCCCGATTGACAGGCGGCATTCCCTTCAACGGCAGGACCGCTTCGGCTGCATGACTCTGATTGGCAGGCATGCTGCGCACCTCCCGAAAACCTCTTGTCTCCCTTTACTTCCAGAATACCAGGATTACCGATTATTTGCGATACCCAATGCCTTCATTCTATTTGAATACTTTGTGTCATCAGTGAGAAGTCCTGGCTACAAGTGACCCTCCTGCCGAGGACGGAAGGAGGGTCTTCATTCACGATCGTGCTATTTATTCAACTCTGCGAGTTCCCCGGTGACCATATAGATCGTCCACTCCCCCAAATTGGTCGCATGATCACCTATACGTTCCAGGTACATCGCGACGAAAAGGAGGTGGGTTGCTTGTTTTACAAGGTCCGGATTGTTCTGCATGATCTCCATCAACTCATCAAAGATGCGCTTATACAGGTGATCGATCTCGTCATCCCGGG
>DAHVXO010000359.1 GCA_027356675.1 Symbiobacteriaceae bacterium
GTCTGGGCAGCCAGGTGGAGGCAGCCCGGTTGAGGGCCACCGACCTGGGGGCGACTGAGATCGTGGTCTTCGTGGACCAGGGGGTTCCTGGCGATGTCCTGACCCGGCCGGGCCTCACCAAACTCCGGGACTCGATCGCCAACCGGGCCATCGCCGGCGTGGTCGTCTACGACCCTGACCGCCTCGCCCGCAACCTCTCGCTCCAACTCCTCATCACTGAAGAGATTCAAAACGCCGGCCTCAAATTAGAGTTCGTCAATTTCGAATGGAAGGACACCGACGAGGGGCGGCTCTTTTATTCGATCCGGGGTGCTATCGCCGAGTACGAGAAGGCCAAGATCCGGGAACGCACCACCCGGGGGAAGTGGGCCAAAGCCAGGCAAGGATTCTCACCCACCGGCCGGGTACCTTACGGCTACACGTTCGACAAGCACTCCAAGCGCATCAGTGTCAACACCCAGACTGTGCCTCATTTGCAGAGCATCTTCACATGGCTCACTGCGGACGACCTGGGGCCCAGTCGCATCGCCAACCGGCTCAATGCCATGCAGGTGCCGCCCCCGCTGCATGCTCCCAGGTGGGGGGCTTCAAGCATCCGGCACATTGTGCGTAATCCGGCCTATCTCGGCAGGCAGATCGTGCACCGCCTGAATACCGAAGGCACTCACCGTAACCCTCACATCCCCAAGGAGCAGCGCAAGGCAGCGGTGGAGCGGCCGGCAGCCGAATGGCTGACGATTGCCGTGCCGCGCCTCATCGACGACCGCACATGGGACCTCGCCAACCGGGCGCTAGCTAACTTGAGCCGGAAGTACGCCGGGAGGCCCGAGCACCACTTCTTCCTGCTCAAACGCCTCATCGCATGCGGAATCTGCGGGCTGTCCATGTACGGCATGAAGTTGAACCGGGGCAAGGCCTGCCGGTATTACCGGTGCACGAGCGGCATCCGTGCCGGGTACCCCAAGTGCGGAATGCGATCCATGCCGGCGGATGACCTGGAGGAGAGCATCTGGCAGCAAATCGTGGCATGGGCGACCGACAGCCACGCACACCGGGCCGCGGTCCAGGATGCGCGGGACGCGGAGCACCACCGAATGGCCGAACCCGACCTGCAGTGGGTGAAGCTGCAGTGGACGGAGGCTCAAGCGGAGCAGGCCCAACTCGGCGCGCTCGTGGCCCGCGGCTTGGTCAGGCTAGAGCATGTCAGTGCCGCGCTGCGGGAACTGGAAGGCCGTGTCCAACACCTGGCTGAGGTCATCAAGGAGACCCAGGACCGGCAGTCCCTGCGCCCCGGCTGGACGGCCGCAGAAGCCGCCCCCCTGAGCGCTGCGGACCTGTGGGCATTTGCGCCGGACCAAAGGTACGCCACGGTCAAGCGGTATCTGGAGCGGGTCTTCGTCTACCCGGACGGTAAGCTGCGCCTCGTTCCGCGATTGCAGCCCCTTGTTGTAAATTCCTGAGTTGCTCGGAATGACCTCGACGTTGACGTTTTCCACCCGTGCCTGGATCTCCTGGATCTTGCGAGCCGGGCGATTCAGGTCGGCCACGTTCTCGACCAGGATCTGCCGGGTGTTGCTGGCGATGACCCGCGAGGCCATCACCTGCGGGCCGGCGGGATCCTCCATCACGTTGAGTTCGCAGGTGCGGGTCACCTTGATGAAGACCGAGAGCGTAATGCGCTGGCGAACCTGGCGCCCGTTGGAGAGGAACCGGTCGACCCGCAGGATCTGCGCCTTGAGGCTGATGTTGTCTTCCGGCTCGGTGCCAAGCACCTCGGCGATGCCCGAGAAGTGTACCCGCTCCTCCTGGAAGAACTCCACGTCATCTTCCGAGACGAAGAAGATAGACTTGACGATCGTGCCCTGAAAGAGCACCTGGTCGGTGGAGGCCTCGGCGACCACGTCCTCCAGCATCACCTGGATGTCGCGGATCTTCTTGGCCCGGCGGTCGAGGTCGACGCAGCTCTCCACGGTGACGGCCTTCGTGGTCTCGTTGACCACGCACTCGGCCTTGACCAGCGGGCCGGCCGGGTTGAGCACCACGTTAACCTGGCAGTCTTCGGTCACCTTGACCACGAACTGCAAGATTGCCCGCTGGATCAGCTCCTGACCGAAGTCCAGGGAGTGCGTCAGCCGCAGGATAGCCCCGGAGACCTGCGCCATTTGCCCGGCGATCGCGCCGGGGCAGTCGACGAACACGTTGAATGGGACATCTTCGGGAACGTGATGTACATGGTGGTCCTCGCCTACGAAGAAGATCTGCTTGTGAAGAATGCCGCTGACCATCGCCTGCGAATCGATGACCTCCGCCGTGAGGTCCACGAGGCGGGCCTGGATTTCGGCAATCTTCTTCGCCCGGCGCGGCAGGACGAAGCGCGACTCGACACACGCCTCGCCAATGCTCTCGCACACCAAGCACTCGAGCTTCAAGAGCTGGGTGTTGCTGCCGTCTGCCACGTGCCTTTTCCCCCTTCCGATACGCTTGGGGTCCGGGCGGCGCCGCATCGGCTGGTATGTGGCGGGCCGCCGGTGGACCAGGGGATCGGGAAAGCACCCGTCTCCTGTTGGTCATGATATGTCCCCGACTGGTCCAGGGTGTGCCCAAAGGCGCGAAACTCTGGCCGATTCAGCGAAAATCGAAGGCCCGGATCCCCGCAGCCGGGGAACCGGGCCTGTCTCACGCAAACCTACCGTTGCCGGGCCTGCGCCTCGTTGACTGTAACCGTCCGACCGCCCAGCACGGAACCGTTGAGGGCCTCGATGGCCTTGGCGGCATCTTCGGCTGCGACCTCCACGAATCCGAACCCGCGGGAACGGCCAGTCTCACGGTCCGTAATAATCCGGGCGCCTTTAACCTGTGCGTGTGGACTAACCCAGGCTGCCAGGGACTCCTCCGTCGTGGACCAGGGCAAATTGCCAACATACAGGGTCGTCGTCATCCTCCCACTCCCCCCCCCGAGAGACGGTGAACTGCCCCAAAAGCCCCATACAAAAGATGGGTATTGTTTGGAAATTAAGACTAGTATAATCGAAGTGTAGGGGTACAGCAAGGATTCGTGTAGGATTTCGTCGAATCTAGGCGACCCAGGTCACGGATGCGCAAAGCCCGGGGAGTATCCCCGGGCCCCGTCGGCAACATTATCCGATGAACTGCTGCGTGAACATCATTCCGTACTGGCCGCCATGGATGATTCCGATACCGACCTTGGTGAAGGACGGGTTCAGGATGTTGGCCCGGTGGCCCGGGCTGTTCATGAGGGCCTGGTGGGCGGCGTCAACGCTCTGGTTGCCGGCGATGTTCTCGCCCGCCGTCATGTAGCGGATGCCGGCGGCACGCATCTGGTCGAACGGGGAACCGAGGGTCGGCGATTCGTGGCCGAAGTAGTGGAGAGCAGCCATGTTCTGGCTCTTGGCACGGGCGGTTTGCACCAGGGCCGGGTCCACCTGGAGGGTAGGCAGTCCGGCACGGGCCCGCTCCGCGTTGACCAGGTCCACCATCCGGCTCTCCTCGGCTGTGAGGCCAGGGGCGGCGACCGGGGTCACCGGCTGGGGCGTTTGGGTCACCGGCCGGGGCGCTTGAGCCACCGGCTTCACAATCTGAGCCGGAGCAGGGGCCGAGGCCTTAGGGGCTTGCGAAACGGTCGGACGCCGGTGCCAGACGAACGTGTACAGGTGGGGCCGTTGCGACTGCACCTCGGGCTGCGATTGGGTCACCGGGCGATACGAAGCGCGGGCCAAATCTACAGACTGAACCACTGCCACTGGCTGGTCCGGCAGGACGGCCACAGGCGTACCGGAACCCGAAAAGAGGGTGCCAAAAGACAACAGACTGACGAGCAAACGGGATGTGAAGTCAAACAAGGAGGATCCCCCTTCGGGAGTTCGTTAGTCTCAGCCGTGGCTGGCAGACCAGCAATTGAGTTGCGAACGGTATCCCCCCGGACAGTTCAAGCATAAGATAAAATCATGTAGCCGCTCAAACAGCCATACGGCTGCTAAGCTCACGCATAGCCACCTGAGTCAGTCTGAGCCGGAAAGAGACTCACATGCCCGCCATTGCGTCGCGTATGCGATCAAATGCACCCTATTGGATGAATCTACATCCAATCGCGAGCAGAGAGCACCCCTCCCATCGGGTGTAAACCTTAGCTGATGGGAGCAGTGAATTGCCAGCAGATCGTACAATTGGCGCAGACTCGCACGATTTGTGCGGGTGGCCCTAGGAAAAAAGCGACTTTGTCGGTATCATGGGGAACGGTAGGCTCGGGAAATAGGAGAGTGACTATGACTATTCATACCTGGGGCGTGATTGGAACCGGCCGGTTGGGGCGCGGCATCGCCGAAGTAGTGGCCACCAAAGAATTTGAGGTCATCATGGTCGGCCGGACGTCGTCCGAGCTGGAGTACGCCCAACGTTGTCTTGACACCGCCCTGCAGCATGAAATCGACCGTTGGGCCATCACCGAGGCCGAGAAACGGGTCATTATGGCGCGCATCCATTTCACGACGGAGATCACGGAGTTATCCAAGGTCGATTTCGTGGTCGTCGCCATGGTTGCCGAAATCGAAGAGGACAAGCAAGTCTTCCGCACGCTCGATCAGATCTGCGGCAAGGACGTCATCCTGGCGTCCAACACCTCAACCCTGTCGATCACAGAGATGGCTGCCGCCACCTACCGGCCGGATAAGGTCATCGGGACCCACTTCCTGACCCCCATGACGAAGACCCGGGTGGTGGAAGTGGTCCGCGGCCTCAAGACCTCCGACGAGACGGTGAGCGCGGTCAAGGCGCTGATGGAACGGCTGGACCGGGTCGGCGTCGAAGTGTACGAGTCCACTGGCTACGTCACGACCCGCCTGATCGTCCCGCTGATCAACGAGGCCTGCGCCCTGATCATGGAAGGCGTGGCGACGGCTGAAGACATCGACACTGCCATGCGATTGGGCTACGGCATGTCAAACGGCCCGCTGGAGATCGCCGACCGGATCGGGCTCGATACCGTGCTGGTCATGTGTGAACGGCTCTGGCGTGAGTATGGCGATCAGAAGTACCGGCCGTTGCCGGTCCTGCGCAAGCTCGTGCGGGCCAGGCACCTGGGCCTCGAGACCGGCGAAGGCTTCTTCAAGTACGACCCCGACGGGGATCGGATCAAGATTGGGGTGACCAACAATTGAAGATCCTGGTCCTGAACTGCGGCTCCTCCTCAGTCAAATACCAGTTCCTCGACATGGACTCCGAGCAGGTCCTGGCAATCGGCAAGGTCGAGCGTATCGGCATGGATGATGCAGTCTTTGAGTACAAGAACGCCGGGGGGCATCAGATCAAAGACATTGCCACTATCCTCAACCACACGACGGCGGTCCGGCAGGTACTCGGTGCCCTGACCCATAAGGACCTCGGCGTGATCGCCAGCCCGACAGAGATCGGTGCCGTGGGTCACCGGGTCGTGCACGGCGGCGAGTCGTTCTCGCAATCCGTACTGGTGGATGATGAAGTCAAACAGCACCTGCGGGCTCTGTTTGACCTGGCGCCGCTGCACAACCCGGCCAACCTGACCGGCATCCTGGCGGCGGAAGCAAGTCTGCCAGGGGTGCCGCACGTCGCCGTCTTCGATACGGCGTTCCACGCAACCATGCCGCGGACGTCCTTCCTATACGCCCTCCCCTACGCCATGTACAAGCGCCATAAGGTCCGCCGGTACGGCTTCCACGGGACCTCGCACAAGTATGTCTTTGAGCGGCTGGCGGCGCAGCTGGGAAAGGCGCCCGCTGAGCTGAAGGTCATTACGCTGCACCTGGGCAACGGTGCGTCGTGCTGCGCCATCCTGCAAGGGAAGTCTTTCGATACCTACATGGGCTTCACGCCACTGGAGGGACTGATCATGGGCACCCGCAGCGGCGACGTGGACCCCGGGGTGATCTCCTATATCATGAGCCGGGAAGAGATCAGCATCCAGGAAGTCAACTCCATGCTCAACAAGCATTCGGGGATGCGAGGCCTCTCTGGCATCTCCGGCGATATGCGGCAGATTGAGGAGGAGATGGCCCGAGGCGATGAGCGCGCCGGGGAGACCTTCGCGATGTTTGAGTATCGTCTGCGCAAGTACGTGGGTGCGTATGCGGCGGCGATGAACGGCGTGGACGGCATCGTGTTTACCGGTGGCATCGGCGAGAACTCCAAGCTGCTGCGGGAGACGCTCTGCCAGAACCTCAGTTACCTCGGCGTGACCTTCGACGCCACAGGCAACGCCGGAAATGGTGAGCGCCGGATCTCCGGACCGGATTCGCGGGTCGCGGTCTGGGTGATCCCCACCAACGAGGAACTCGTGATCGCGCGCGATACACTGGACCTGGTGGCCCATTTGGCCAAGTAAATCACGGCGAATCATGCGACCGCCCCGCCGGACTCGAGTGTTCTTGGGAGAGTCCCGGTTCGACGTAGCAAAAGGCCGGGGAGCACATCCCCGGCCTTCAGATTTACTTCTTGCGGTTCAGCCACGACGAGATTGTCAACCAGATGGAGTCCCAGAGGCGTTTGAAGAACCCGCCCCGAGCCACGTCGGTCGCAGCGACCAGGGGCACCCGGGCGATCTCGGCCCCGTCTGCGGCGTAGATCAACTCACCGAGCGTCGCACCCTTCGTCACCGGTGCGATGGTCGACGCCTCCTGGTGCAGGGTGCGAGTCACCTTGTTCTCCATCCCCCGTGCGACCGTGAGGACGATCGGGCGCTGGGGCTGCAGTTCCACCTGGTTGGCGGCGCCCTTCCAGACGCGCACGGGCGGGATGGTGCCGACCGCCGGCCTGACCGTGGCGAAGTTTTGGAAGCCCCACGAGAGCAGGGCGGCACCAGCGGCCTCGCGATTGCGGGCACCTTCGACATCGTTCGCACCAGGAACACCCAGAATGACCGCGATCAGCCGCATCTCGCCCCGCCTGGCGGTCAGGGCGATGTTGTAGCCCGCTTCATCGATGAAACCGGTCTTGAGGCCATCGACGCCTTCGAAGGTCCAGAGCAGGCCGTTGCGATTCTCCTGGAGGATGGGCTTGTAGGTGGCCTGGTTCTTACCACGCCGCTCATCGGGGGAGAGATTCTCCCACTTGGGATAGGCATACTCCTTGAGTGAATGCAGGTCTGTCAGGGCCTGCGGGTGCATGTCGATGTAGCGGCGGGCGAAGTCGGCGTACTCCCGGGCCGTCACCATGTTCTTGGGGCTCAGGCCGGCCGGCTCGACGAACTTCATCGTCTTGTAGTGCAGGTCCTGGGCCTCTTTGTTCATAAGGCCGGCGAAGGCCTCCACGCTTCCCGCCATGTGTTGGGCGAGGGCGATCGCGGCGTCGTTGCCAGAGGAGACGGCCAGACCGGACATGATCTCGCCCACGGTCACGTTCTGCCCGGGGGCCAGGAACATGACGGAGGAACCCGGCATTTTGGCAGCCCAGGCATCGGTGGTGATTTGGACCTTGTCGGTGGTCTTCATGGTCCCATCCTCCAGGCGCTTGTATGCCAGATGGAGGGTCATGAGCTTGGTGAGCGAGGCCGGCGGCAGCGGCAGATCGGCATCCTTTTCGAACAGGACCTGACCGGTGGCGTAATCCATCAAGATCGCAGACTTCGCATTCACCTGCAGAGGCGGCGGAGCGGCTTGCGCCAGGGAGGCGACGAGGCCCGCCAGCATCGAGAAAATCAAGACGGCAATCGCGATAGTGGCAAAGGTGCGCAGTCTTTTACGGTGTAGCATGAATGATCCTCCTCATACCCTACGGGCGGCCCGAATCGGGGGGCCGCCGAGTCCATCTCAGGGAACCTCGGCGTCCGACAGGCGGGGCGCCGGGCCTGCACTAAGCGAGCGGAACAACCCGGGCCCCAGGGCGCCGATGACCTGGCGTGCGAGGCCCATTTCGAGCCCAAGCTCCGCCAGGCGACGTCGCAGCGACTCATCGGTGGCGGTCAGAACCTCGGTCATGGCGTCAGAAACGGCACTGACCAGGTCCTCATCGCCGGCAATCACCGTCCCGAGGCCAGCCAGGAGCCACCGGAGCCGTTCTTCGTCGGCGGGCTCCAACTGGTCGAGCACCACCAGGCCGGGAGCCCCTAGCGTAAGCTCGCGCACGTCCCCCAACAGCTTGGCTGAGCCGATGCGGAGCCGGGGAAAGACGGCCGCCAAGGCGGTCGTCGGCAGGTCTGTGGCCATATTCACCAACAGGGCGTCGGAGTCAAGGTGCGGCGCCAGGTCCTGAATCACTCGTGAGGCGGCCGTGCCCGGGACCGCCAGAAAGACGACAGTGCAACCCCGGACTGCGCTGAACTGATCCGATGCGATGCCACCCACCTCATCGGCCAGGGCAGCCGCTCGAGGGCGATGCCGGCTGATGATCACCTTGCGGCACCCCGCCGGCATGCGGGCGGCCAATAGGCCGGCCAGGTGTCCCGCGCCGATCAGTGCATGCTTTATCACAAATTTTCCCTCCGTCACGGTGCGTAGGGTCGCTGCGCATTGGGTACGCCACTGGGCAGTGTACCCAACCATTACCGGCAGCAATCGCAGGCGACGCACTCGGACGGCGGAAAGCCGTGAATTGAGCAGGCTGTCAACCCTCAATCAGGAGCCCAGGTAAATCACCCGATGCGCCCAGGGTTCGGCGAGGTCCGTCTCGGCAATGAGCCGCAGCACCAGGTCCGGGCCGTACTTCGCCAGGTAAGGCAGCAGCGAGACTCTCCGCTCCTGCAACCCGTCCGGTGCCAGTTGCGCCTTGAGGCGATCGAACTGACGCAAGGCCACCTCCAGGTTCTTGCGGTGCTGCTGCCTGGCCTTCTCTTCCAGCTTGCTGACCTGGACCGCGATCTGCTTGCGGTTCTCATCGGTCACGAAGCGCAGGTTGGGGTCCAGTTGCATCAGCACATGGACCAGATGGTCGTAGCGGGACCCGAAGTCGGTCCGGAACTGTTCGAAGAGATCGGTGATGCCCAGGCGGTCCTCCCGCTCCACGAACTCGCGCCGCTTCTCGGCGAGCCCGCCGACCACGTCGGCGACGGTCAGCTCCTGCTTCTCCAGGATGCGGGCCAGGGGCGGCTCCACCAGGGTGAAGGACTCCCGGGGGTAGATGATGGGCATCTGCTCATCCATGACGGCAAAGACGTCGCGGTAGAGGCCAAAGTAGCTGATCTCGCCGGGGCCGCAGACGCAGGCCAGGTCGGGCAGCAGGAAGCCCTGAATCACCGGCCGGAGCACCACGTTGGTGCTAAAGAGCTCGGGGTGGGTGGCGGCCCGGTCGAGCAGTTCGGCCGTGCTCCAGCGCATCTGCTCCCGGTCGCGGATCCAGAACTCGCCGCCACCACCACCGCCGAAGACGGGCAGGCGGGCATTGGCCACGTAAGTAAAGAGGTTGGTGTTGCCGGGCTGCCGCTCCACCGTGGGGGTGAAGCCCAGCGCACCCCACCGCGCGTGGCCCCTGGCCAGGGCGGTATCGATCTGGCCGTGACGCTTGATCACCTCGGCGAAGAACGGGGCCTCCAGGCGGCGCAAGGCCGGGTTGACAGGGTCGATCAGCACGAGTCCGGTGCCGTCAAATATCCCGGTCATCAGCCGGGAGAACCAGTCGTCCAGGGTCGGGCGACCTTCGGTCCGGGCGGGGTCGAGAACCGCCGGGTCCGCAGCCGCCGCCCGCACCCGCTCCAGCACTCCGGCCTTGAACTCGGTCTCGGGGAGCACGGCGGCGAACTCGTCCAGGAGCTCGGTGAGGGAGGCCGGAATTGGGGCCGTCCCCACGGACCGCCGGTCCGCTTCGAAGGACTCCTTCAGGGCCAGGCGGGTGATGCCATCGCCCGCGGGGGCCAGCACCGCGGAGACCTCATGCCAATCGTGGTCCTCCCCCGCCACCCAGAACATGGGGATGACGGGCACACCCAGCCGCTCGCTCTGCTGCCGGGCCAGATGGATGACCGTGATGGCCTTATAGATGCTGTAAGCCGGGCCGGTGAAGATACCGGGCTGCTGCCCGGTCACCACAACCAGCGTGCCGGGTTGGGCCAACCGGTCCAGGTTCGCCAGGGTCTCGGCCCCGGCGCCCAGGGCGGCGTTATACTCCCGCAGGGCTTGCGCCACGGCAGCCCGATCCCCCCGATAGCCGCCGCCGTTCAGGTAAGCGGCACGGGCCGCGAAGGATTCCTGCTTGGACCAGTCATAGGCATACGCGGCGCTCACCTTAGCAAAGTCAAAAAGGAAGGCCTCCACGGCCGGGCTGGGACTCAGCCGCACGTCGGAGACCGTCTCAATACGCATCAAGGCATCACCATGATCTTTCCGGAGTGTTCAGCGACGACATCGCCGATGATGGCGTGGGCCAGGGTACCGCGCCGCTGCAGGGCGGGGACCAGGGCATCCGCCTTGTCAGCGGCGACACAGATGAGCAGGCCGCCGGACGTGACCGCATCGCAGAGGATCGCCTGTTGGAGGGGATCGATGCTGGGGTCAAAGGCGACGTATTCATGAGACGTGAGGAACCGGAAGTTGTTCTTGGAGCCGCCGGGCAAGGCGCCCTGTTGGGCGTACCCATAGGTGCTGGGGATGACCGGAACGGCTGCAGAGGAGATCCGCATGCCGACCTTTGACTCCCGGGCCACCTCCGAGGCGTGACCGAGCAGCCCAAAGCCGGTGACGTCAGTCAAGCCCCGGACATCGAACGGCTCGAGCACGTCGACGATGTTGTTAAGGGTCGCCATGACACGGATCGCTTCGTCGGCGTCCGCCTGGCTGGCCAGCCCCCGCTTGATCGCTGTGGAGATGACCCCGATGCCGATGGGCTTGGTGAGAATGATCTTGTCCCCCGGCCGCGCCCCGGACTTGGCGCCAATGCGGCCCGGATGGACGAGCCCGGTCACGGCCAGACCGTACTTGGGCTCCGGGTCATCGATCGAATGGCCGCCCAGGATGACCGCACCGGCCTCGCGCACCTTGTCGGCCCCGCCCCGCAGGATCTCGGCGAGGATCCGCTTGTCCAACTTGGAGACGGGGAAGCCCACCAGGTTGAGCGCCGTGATCGGCCGTCCGCCCATGGCGTAGACGTCCGAGAGGGCGTTGGCAGCGGCGATGGCCCCAAACCAGTAGGGCTCATCGACAATGGGGGTGAAGAAGTCGACGGTCTGGACGATGGCAACATCGGGCGCGACCTGATAGACCCCGGCGTCATCGGGGCTGCCCATCCCCACCAACACGTTGGGGTTGGGGAGCGCGGACGGGAGGAACTTCAACACCTCGGATAGGTCCTCCGGACCTATCTTGCAGCCTCAGCCGGACTTGGAGGAGTACTGCGTCAGACGGATGGTCTCGGCCTCGCTCAAGTTCTCTCACCTCCCGGATCTTTAGACGATGGCGCTGACGAGGGCGGATACGACCATGTCAAGCTCTTCGGGCCAAAGTGTGCGCGGATCGAGCAGAATCTGCCCCGCCCCGATCCGGACCATGACGGCCGGGTCGTTTTCCCGCAGTCGCCGCTCCACCTCGTGAGGAGAAGGCACGCTGACAGCAACTAATCTGGTAGGCAGGTCGACACCGGGCAGGGAGCCGCCGCCGCTCTGGGAGAGGCCGTCGATGGTCGAGACCTGGGCGGAAGTGGCGGCGTCCAGTGCGGCGCTCAGCCGCCCGGCCAGATCCGCGGCAACAGGTGCGATGTCGCCCACGGTCAGCGCCAGCATCCGCAGCGTCGGGATTCGCTGCAACGCAAGCTCCGGCTCCAGGTAGAGCTTGAGCGTCGCCTCGATGCCCGCCAGGGTTAGCTTGTCCACCCGGAGGGCCCGGGTGAGCGGGTGCTGCTTGCACGTCTCCACCAGCGATCGCTTGCCTACGATAAACCCGCCCTGGGGGGCGCCCAGCAGCTTGTCGCCGGAGAAGGTAATCAGGTCGGCGCCCATGCCGATCAGCTCGGACATGGCCGCCTCATGGCGAATGCCCAGACGCCTGAGGTCCACCATGACGCCCGAACCCCAGTCCACCAGGCATGGCAGGCCGTGTTCGTGGGCGATGGCAGCCAGGGCATCGGTCTCCACCTGGGCGGTGAAGCCCGTAATCATGAAGTTCGAAGTGTGGACCTTCAGCAGGGCGCCGGTGTTGGCGTTGATCACCCGCTGGTAGTCCGCAGGGTGGGTCTTGTTGGTGCTGCCCACTTCCACCAGGCGGGCGCCGCCCTGGGCCATGACATCCGGCACGCGGAAAGACCCGCCGATCTCAACCAGCTCGCCGCGGGAGACCACAACCTCCCGGTCCCGGCACAGGGCGGAGAGCATCAGCAATACGGCAGCGGCGTTGTTGTTGACCACCAGGGCCGCCTCGGCGCCGGTCAGGCGGCAGAGCAGCTCCTCGACATGGGCGTAGCGGGAGCCCCGCTCGCCGGTGGCAAGGTCTAGCTCGAGGTTGTTGTACCGGGTAGCGATGGAGCCGATCGCGGCCAGCGCCTCTTCGGCCAAGGGCGAGCGGCCCATATTTGTATGGAGCACCACGCCGGTTGCGTTGATTACCCGTCGCAGGCGGGGCTGCAGGCGGCGGCGCAAATGTGCGGCCGTGGCCTCGGCCAGTGCGTCAGCCGAAAAATCCAGTCCGTGCACCTCTGACGGTGACCCGGCTTTCAGCACCCGCTCCCGAAGTGCGGCCAGGGTCTCCCCCACCGCCTCCACCACCAGTTCACGAGCGTGCTCGTTCAACAAGCGCTCCGCCCGATCCGTGGCCAAAATCCCATTCACAGGCGGCAGATTGCGCAGATGCTGCTGCTGCCAGTTTGTCACATGGCTTGCCCCCGATTCCGGCATGTTGGGTCACCTGCATTATACTATTTCGACCGCGACTAGGAAAAGGTTTATAGCCGGGGCTCTAACGCGCCTTTCAACCCGACAGGAGCCTGTCCGACATCAGGCGAAATATCATGGTATATATCATCCCGGAGAGGAATGAATGGCATGCTGCTGGTCAGAAACGCCCGCCTCTACACCGTCGCCAGCGGTGTGATCGAACGGGGTTCCATCCTGATTGAAAACGGACTGATCGCCGCCGTTGGACCTGCGGTCACCGCGCCCGCCGGCGTCCGGGTCCTCGATGCCACCGGCCTGACCGTAACGCCCGGACTCATAGACGCGCACAGCCACCTGGGCGTCACCGAGCAAGGCATCGGGGCGGAGGGCAGTGACGGCAACGAGATGACCGAGCCCGCCACCCCGCAGATGCGGGCCATCGACGGCATCAACCCCCACGAGGAGGGCTTCCGTGAGGCCATCCAGGCCGGCATCACCGCCGCCTGGGTCACACCCGGCAGCGCCAACGTCATCGGCGGGATGGCAGCGACCGTCCGGACCCACGGCCATACCGTGGACGAAATGCTGCTCTTGGAATACAGCGGCCTCAAGGCTGCTCTGGGTGAGAACCCCAAGCGGGTCCACAGCCAAAAGGGCAAGCTGATGACCCGCATGGGCAATGCCGCCGCCTTCCGGGAGTGGTTCTATAAGGCCAAAACCTACATGCGCAAGCAGGACGCTGGCCGGCTCAAGGGCGAGGAGACGGAGTTCGACTTGAAGCTGGAGCCGCTGGTTAGCGTGCTGCGAGGCCAAGTGCCCGTTCGGATTCACGCCCACCGGCACGACGATATCATGACGGCCATCCGGCTCTGCAATGAATTTGCGGTCCGGTTCACCATCGAGCACTGTACCGAAGGACATAAGCTGGTGGCTGAACTCAGGGCCCAACCCAATCTGGTCGGGGTGACCGTCGGCCCCACCATGAGCGCACGCTCCAAGGTCGAGTTGGTGGACAAGACGTGGGCCACGGCAGGCGTCCTGGCGGCGGCGGGCATTCGAGTGGCGCTGACCACGGATCATCCCGTGGTGCCCGTGCAGTACCTGCCGGTGGCCGCGGGATATGCCATGAAGAACGGCATGGACCCGGACCAGGCGCTGCGGGCTGTTACCCTCTCGGCCGCAGAGCTTTGCGGAGTGGGCGATCGGATCGGCTCGATCGAGCCAGGTAAGGACGCGGACCTCGCCATCTTCACGGGCGACCCCTTTGTGATCGAGACCGAGACGGCGGCCACCATCGTCCGTGGGCAGGTCGTCTACCGCAACTCCCGGGTCGCGCTCGGTGGCGACCACTAGAATCGGTCATCCGTCTGGCCGTCGGACCGGATGAGAAAGCCCTTGCCCTGGGCGAAGATATGGTTCGGTCATCGGCAGTCAGGAGGCCCATCACGTTCCGGTCTTTCTCAGTTGACCATCCAAGCATGAGCGTCAGAGCGGGGGCGTATCATAGAGCATCGTTTCCACTGGGAGGGACGAAATGGGTTACAAGGGGACCGGAATCCGCGGTTTGGCGAAAACTACGGCTGAGCAAATGGAAGCTGTTGCACGGCGTGTCAACCCGAACGCTCCATCCTTGGCGCATCTATACCTCAAATGGGGCACGCCATTGATGATTAGAGGCGACTTTGCCTATGCACAGGCGCTCCACGAAACCAATTATTTCCGATATGGAGGATTGGTGCGGCCAGACCAAAACAATTTTGCCGGCCTCGGTGCCACCGGTCCGGGCGTGCCCGGTCTTTCGTTCGCCGGCCCCGAGGATGGAGTGATTGCCCACCTGCAGCATCTTCACGCCTATGCGTCCGTGGATCCGCTTCCCCCCAACATGCCCTTGGTGGATCCCCGTTACCAGTACGTCCACCGCGGATCAGCCACCAAAGCAGGCGACCTCAATGGCAAATGGACAGTGCCCGGAACCGACTATGGACAGATGATCGACCGTATCTTGGGCGACATCCTGATGGAGCCCACGGAGCGGGAACCCTATCAGATTACCAGGTCATACCTGAATGTCGGTAGTCAAAACCGACCCGGATGTTGTGCGGGATCTGGGTGCTGGCAAGGCGTTGATGGGATCGTCGTCCATCGGACGGCTAGTCCAACGATGAACGCCAGCGCCATCCGGAATTATTTCAACACCGTGCCTGACGGTCGCCATGCATCCAGTCAATTTGTGGTCGATAACGAAAACATCCTGCAGCTCATGCCAATTGGCGAAGTCGCCTATCACACAGCTGGTAAGAATCTATCATTCCTGGGAATCGAGACCTGCGAACACAACTGGGGTACGGAGCAGTGGGCGGAGACCTATCGAAAACTGGTTTGGCTTACCAGTTACTTGATTCGCATGTTCCAATTGGACATGTCCGCTGTCACCGGTCATTTCTGGTGGGATCCGACTGATCGGATATATGATCCGACTCACCTGGGTTGGACCATTGACGACGGGCAGGCCACTGGGCTCTTCAACTGGAACCAGTTCGTTTCTGATGTGTTTGCAGGTATCAACGAAGGCACACAGCCCAAGCGTGTGACTGTGGAGGTCATTCGCACGGTCCGATCGGACTGCACGACCGGACTCCTGGTCAATAACACCACCTATGTTCCTGTCCGCTCCATCGCGGCATGCCTGTCGCCACAGGCCAGTGTTCGCTGGGATCCGGACGAATACCGCGTGGTCATTGAGATGGGCCCGGATGGGGCATTCTCGGCAGCTGGGCATCCCAATTCGGCCGCTCCGCCTTCGAGCACCACGCCGTCGGCTGAAGGCTAGCGCACATCGACCATTTCGAAGACCGGAGCTGTCGGTTGTAACCATCATGGGTGGATCCGGTATATACTAACCCGCCCAGATTCTTAATGGCGGAGGGCGACAGATGACTGGGACCAGTGGGGAAGATCGGCAGCTGCGCGGTCAAGAAGCGCGCGTGGCCCGTATCAGCAGTGATCCCGACTGCGACGACTGGATTCAGGTACATGAGGTTGGCCATGAGGTTGTGACCGAGGAGATCACCATACCGAGTTCGGACGGCGTTCGTGGCGGGATAGCGGTGACGGGATTCTTCGATGTCGAAAAAATCATCTGCATCCGGGGAAAGACCTTCTTCTTGGAAAAAAAGCTCCCCTTTCAGATTCTCCTCCTGCACCTGCATTCATGATCCAACCGGGCCGTCTCCTTCTTGGTAGACGGCCCGGTTGAATTTGCTCACGCTCCGGAATCAGAAGAGCACCATTTACATAACTGGGGCATATAGTAAACCAAACCGAAAAGGGGGTCGTCTCCAAGTGCCCGAAATCATACGTGAGTCTGCCTGTCCGACATTCACACCCGAGCCCTTGTTTGGCCCGTCCTGTTTAGTATTTGAAGCATGTGCGCAGAAGATTGCCGAAGCCAGAATTCCGGCCGCCAACGCCACTGTCGCCGGGCTCGGTGCACAGATCGGCAATGCTATTACCGGTGCCCTTCCGGCTGGTCTCACGCTGCCCACATCAGTTCTGAACCCTCTCATCGTACAGGTAGCCGCACAGATGGTGGCAGCGGGTGTGCTCAAGTTCGAAGCGTGTCTGCCTTCGGATGTGGAACCCAGGTTCGAAGGCAAGCTGCTGCGGGATAAGATCATTAACTGCGGTGACGTCGAAGCGACGCTAAACGTTCGGACGATCGCCCCATTCACAACGACCCTGGCGATCCCAATCCAGCCGCCGATTTCGATCACGTTGACGATTCCGGCCGGTATTGCCGGCTGCGCCCTGGTATCCTTGACGATTCAGGAAGAAGAAGAGGCCCCGGGAGTGCGTCCGACTGACTGCATTCTGGAGCGTCTTGTCGATTTCGAAGGATCCACCACCTGCGTGGTGACAAGCACCGTGGCCGATCCGATCTCCGGCGGACTGACAACGACCAGCCTCGTTCTGATTAAGGCATCCTTCGTGGTTCTGAAGAAGGTCGTCCGGGTGATGCAACCGACGATTCCGCCCTGCACGACGGGCCTCTGCCCTCCAACACCCGGAGTCCTGGTGACTAAGCAGCCGAAATAGGGCGCGAAGGGAGCCTCACCTCAACATGACTGAGGGGGGCTCCCTCGTTTTCGTTGCCGTGCCAGTGAGGCAGACCCACTCCCCGGTGGAACATTGGCGGGAGTATGTGGGAATCGAACCCACCCATCACAGGATCACTGCGACACATCGGTTTTGAAGACCGTGCAGGCCACCAGGACCCGATCTACTCCCATATGAACATTAGAGCGTACGCAGAACTATAGCACACGCGACTCCCATTCGCAAGCCGCAGGCCCCGGCTGAGCGTGCATCGCATGACAGGAGGCGCGGGCAGGAACGCTATCTGCAGTGACGCCACCGAATGCGATTGGAGTGGTCAAATTGAAGAGGTTTCGCCTAGCCCTCGCCGTTTTCCTGGCCCTGACCCTGACCCTGACCCTGGTCGGTTGCGCCACCGTGAGCGGTCCGCCCGCCGAGCACAACGATGCAGCCCCGGTCAACGCGTCCCTGCAGCCCAGCCTGCGCCCGATCTATTCGGCCAAGACCGACCAGAAGACCATCGCCCTTACCTTCGACATCTCCTGGGGAAAGGTGATGGCGCCCAAGGTATTGGA
Source organism: Symbiobacteriaceae bacterium (assembly GCA_027356675.1). Next base: position 17,449 of record DAHVXO010000359.1, read on the forward strand.
TGTCCTGCGGCGTGAGAACATCAAGGCGACCTTCTTTCTCTCGGGTCCCTGGTCGGAGAACCACGTGGACTTGGTTCAGCGGATCAAGGCGGACGGGCACGAGATCGAAAGCCATGGGCAGGACCACGTTGACCTCAACACGCTGGGCCGGGATGGCGCCGCCCGGAACATTGCGAAGGCCCATGCGATCCTGGAGCGGCTCACGGGTCGCGCCCCCACCTACATCCGCCCGCCCAATGGGGCCTTCGACAAGAACTCCGTGCAGGCGGCCAAGGATCTCAACTACGCAACTGTCATCTGGTCCGTCGACTCCCTGGACTGGAAGAATCCTGGCGTCGACACCATCATCCATCGGTCGACCCGGTTGATTCACCCGGGGGCGATCTTGCTGATGCACGCCAGCGATACCTGCAAACAGACGGATCAGGCGCTTCCCACTGTGATTCACACGCTGCGCCAGCAGGGGTACAGCTTTGTCCTACTAGACGAACTGATTCGCAACCATGGCGTGGACCCAAACGGGTTCATTCACACGCAGTTCGCCCAGTAACTTACGGCGCGGGCACCGAAGTGCCTCGTCCATTTCAGGTTCGTTTCAGATGGGTAGGTCAGAATGCCCTAAAGGAAGGGAGATGACCTCGCTTGGATTTCCTGACGAATCTGCACGGCATGGTCGTGCATTTCCCGATTGCTCTGCTGATCACCAGCGTGGTACTGGAAGCGGCAGCGATGTACCCCAAGTTCTCGGATTCGCTCCGGCCGGCGGCCCTGATTACGTTGCTGCTTGGTACGGCCGGCGCCGCTGCCGCCGTCATCACTGGACCGGAGGACAACGCCCGTGGCATCAGCCACCTGGGTCAGGTCCATCAGCAGTGGGCCCAGGCGACCCTCCTGGTCTTCGGTCTCCTCTCATTGATTCGGCTCTGGTCGCTGTGGCGCAAGCAACGCCTCGCCGGATGGCGTGGAACGGCACTGCTTGCGGTCTCGGTCATCGGGCTGGGTATGCTCACGTATACCGGTCTGTTGGGCGGCAAGATGGTCTATGAAGAGGCCATCGGCGTTCGGCGGGACGGGCAACTGATCGTCCCGCCAAAGACCTACCAGAGAGGGAACTGACGTTCCAGCCCGTGGGCAAAAAGGGCTCCTACTTCTCGGGAATCACGGGGCCTGGAACCGGGACGTGGTCGGACAGGTCTCCATGTTGGTCGGCAGTCCCCTTGCTTGAACCCCGCCCTGGTTGATTACCGTGGATGTGCGCCTCCCAGTGCCGGAGGTCGGAACGCAGCAGCAGGAGGGCAGCGGCACTGGCGATCATCAGCAATCCATTCGTGCGAACGGCGGTTGGTGCGCCAAACAGGTGGGCGCCGGTGCCAATCAGGAGTGCGGCTAGAGGCTGAAGCCCGAAGCCAATCAAAATCCAGGCGCTCAGCAGCCGCGCACGCATGTTGGGAGGCGCTAGCGTCTGGAGCAGGCCATTGGCTGTGGTCATGACCATCGGAATGCCCAGGGCCGTTCCAAACATGAATGCCATGGAAAGCGGGACCCAAGTTGAGAATGTGAATCCAATAAAGCTGAGCCCGGACCAGGTAAGGGCACCGGTGAGCATCAGCCCAGTGCGCCTGAGCCGTTGCACAAGGGGTACCAACAGGAGGGCGCTGGTCAGGGAACCCGCCCCGGAGGAACCCATCAGGAGTCCCAGGACTTCGGGTCCCCGGTGGAGCACGTCGGTGGCGAAAACCGGCATGATTTGCATATTGGCGATGCCAAAGAGCGTTGCGAACGCGGTGAACAGCATGAGGTCCTGGACCCGCGGCTCACGGCGGATAAACTGCATGCCTTCCTTGAACTCGGTGAAGGGGTTGCCGTGAGTCGACTTGCGGACCTGGCGCGCATCGACGGCCAGCAGCGTGCCAATTACAGCCAGGAAGCTCATGCCATTGAGCCAGAAGGCCGGGGCCACACCCAACGCCCCGATCACCCACCCCGCCAGCGCCGGGCCGAGCATACGGCTGACCTGGTTGACCATTGCGTTCACGACGACAGCCTTGCGGACCTGGTCCAACCCGGACATGTCGCCAATAAATGCTTGCTGCGAGGGCAGGTCCAGGGCGTTGACGCACCCGAGCAGCGTTGCAAGCACATATACATGCCAGAGTTGCACTTGCCCGCTCTGGACCAAGAAGGCCAGTGTGAAAGCGAGCAGCATGGCGACGATCTGGGTGGCGACGAGAATGCGGCGGCGGTCTAATCGGTCGGCCCAGACGCCA
>DAHVXO010000012.1 GCA_027356675.1 Symbiobacteriaceae bacterium
TCGCCTCGCCCTGCGGGTAACCCGCCCGCAGGAACCCCCGTTGCACGATTCCGACGTCCAGCAGGCTGAGCAGGGGCATTGAGACGCTCCCCACGGTCACCGGCCAGGCCAGGCGGACCAGCCGCCGCACCAGGCGGGAGGTGGGTTCGGGCCCGAACACGTCCGGCTCATCCTCCCGGCGAATCTGCCGGTAAATGTAGACGATGTACACCACGGAAACCACGGCCCCCGCCGTAATGCCCAGCGCAGCGCCCCCCGCCGCTGCGTCCTTGCCGAATGCCGCTAGCAGGAAGGCGGCCCCCAGGGTGACCACGACCTTCGTGCACTGTTCTAACAGACTCGCCGTGGCGCTGGGAGTCATCAGCTTGCGCCCCTGCAGGTAGTTCCGGTAGACCGAGTCGATCGCGAAAAGCGGCACTGCGGGAGCCACCGCCACCAGCGCCCAGTATACACGGTGTTCGCCCAGCAGGCGCGCCAAAATGGGCGCCCCAGCGAGTAAGACCGCTGCGGCCGCCCCGCCGGCGGCGGTCGTGTACGTCAGTGCGAGCCGCAGCACCTGCTCCGCCACCGCCCGGCGGCCCTTGGCGGTATGCTCGGCCACCAGGTTCTGCACGGCGACGGGCACGCCCCCTGCCGCAATGTGGAAGAGGGCATAAAAGGCGGGCAACGCCATCTGATAGATGCCCAGCCCCTCGGAGTCAAGCAGGCGGGTGAGCGGGATGCGGACGAGCAGGTTCGAAACCTTGATGATCAGCCCGGCAGCGGCCAGCGCCGCCGCGCCGCGAAACAGAGACTCCTTGCGGCTCACGCCCCTCCCCCCTTGGGGACAAGGGTATGCAAGAACCCATAACAAGAGTACGGGACCGGCCGCAAGGCCCGTCCCGTACTCTAGAAACTCTGCAGAGCCGTTCGCCGCTCCAGATACCGCGCCCAGCGCCCGAGCAGTGAGCAGATCAGGTAGTAGACCAGGGCGATAAAGCCGAAGATCGCAAAGAATTGCGACGTGCTGCCGTACTGGCCCATGATGATCATGCCCTTGCCCGTCAGTTCCTCCACCCCGACGACCCAGACATACGACGTATCCTTGACCACCGTGATGAACTGGCTGACCATCGGCGGAATCATTTTCCGCAGCGCCTGCGGCAAGACGATATGGCGGAGCGTCTGTACGTAAGAGAAGCCCTGGGAGCGGGCGGCCTCCCACTGGCCCTTATCGACGGAGTTGAGGCCCCCCCGCACCACCTCGGCCAGAATCGCCGACGTGAAGACCGTCAACGCGGCAATACCGGAATTGACGGGCCTGAGGCCGCTGACAAACCGAGCGAACAGGACGAGCAGAAGCAGAGGCGAGTTTCGAATCGCTTCCACGTAAAAGCCCGCCAGACGACTCAAGATCGGGTGCCGGGTATAGCGAGCCACGCCGATGAGGGTACCGAAAACAAAGCTCAGCAGGATCGAGACAATCGCCATTTGCAGAGTGATCAGCAGGCCCTTGCCCATGAACAGGAAGAGATGCGGCTGGAGCAGGTCTGTGAGCGTCCCGTTCAAACCGCCTTCACCTCCCCACCGCGGGACTTCGCCACCCGTGCCTCCAGGCGCCGGGCGTAAGTCGCCAGCGGGAAGCAGAGCAGGAAGTAGATCACCCAGACGGCCAGATACGCGGGGCCGTAGTAGCCAGTTTCAGCCGACCAGGAGTCGGCCCGGTGCATCAGGTCCCACCCCGAGATGGTCGCCAGAATGGCCGAGTTCTTGATCAGCGAGACCGCCTGGTTCGTCAGCGGCGGCAGCACCACCTGGACTGCCTGCGGCAAGATCACATGCCGCATGGCCCCCCAATGCGTGAATCCCTGGGAGAAGGCAGCCTCCATCTGGCCGCGGTGGATGGACTGAATGCCCGCTCGCACCACTTCAGCCACATAGGCGCCATGATACAGACCCAGGCCCATGACACCGATCCAGAGTGGGGTCGGGTAGATCTTCCAGTGCCCCAGGGCGTAAAACAGGAAGATGAACTGCGTGAGCAGCGGCGTGTTCTGGATCAGCTCGATGTAGACGCGGTTCACGAACTTGGCGGGGCGCCAGGGCGACGTCCCAAGGATACCGAGGAGGGTCCCCAGGACGAGGGCAAGGACCAGGGCCAGAACCGATGTCGTGATGGTCTGGCCCAGCCCCTTTGCGAACAGCTGCCAGTCGGTGAACAGCGCCTGCCACTTGAACCAGGCGAACCTGTTCACCTGTTATTTGATACCCCACTTCTTAAGCAGCTTGTCGATGTCGCCGTTCTTCTTCATCCGATTGACAACGTCGTTGACCAGCTTGGCCAACTCCTTATTGTCGAGCTTAGTGGCGGCGCCATAATCCTGCGGTGAGAAGGCGTCAGGCAGAACCGTGGTCTTGTCATCGACATAGCCAAACAGGATCGACTTGTCGACGGAAAAAGCGTCCACGCGGCCAGCGTCCAATGCAGCCTTGATTTCGGGATAGGAGGTGAACTCCAGGAACTCCACCTTGACGCCTGCCTTGTCCGCTTCGGCCTGGACGGCCTTCTTGGTTGTGGCGGCCTGGGCCACGCCCACCTTCTTGCCGTTCAGGTCTTTGATACTCTTGGGTCCGTCCTTCTTCACCAGGAAGCCCACGCTGTCCGTGAAGTACGCGTCGGTGAAATTCCAGCTCTTCTTGCGCTCTTCGGTGATGGTGAAGGTCGCCACCACGAGATCGACCTCGCCGTTGTCCAGCGCCGGGCCGCGAGTCTTGGCGTTGACGCCGGTCAGCTCGATCTTCTTCTCATCGCCCAGGATCTCCTTGGCGATGGCCCGGACGAGGTCGATCTCAAACCCGTCAATCTTCTCCGTCTTGGGGTCCTTGTAGCCAAACTTCGGCACGTCGATCTTCACGCCAGCCTTGAGGACTCCGCGTGACTTGATCGCCTTGATCTCGGGAGCGTCGGCATTAGCGCTGGACTTTGCGCTGCCGCACCCCGCAACTACCCCCATGACCATCATGCCGGCCAAAACAAATGCAAGAATCTTCTTCACCATCAGGGACCCCCTTTGTCTGTGCTTGATAACGGAGCCTCCCGGCCCCGATACCTACCGTTTACCGCAGAATCCGGCTCAGGAACAGCTTGGTCCGGTCGTGGGTCGGATTGGTGAAGAAGTGCTCGGGCGGACCTGCCTCGAGAATCTCCCCCTCATCCATGAAGATGACCCGTTCGGCGACCTGGCGGGCAAAGCCCATCTCGTGGGTGACGACGACCATGGTGATGCCCTCACGGGCCAGGCCCACCATCACGTCCAGCACTTCCTGGATCATTTCGGGGTCCAGGGCGGAGGTGGGCTCATCGAAGAGCATGATCTTGGGCTTCATGTTGAGTGCCCGGGCGATGGCCACCCGCTGCTGCTGCCCGCCCGAGAGCTGGGCCGGGTAGGCGCCGGCTTTGCGGGCAAGTCCGACCCGCTCCAGATACAGGCGACCGGATTCTTCGGCCTCGGCCTTGGAGAGTCCCTTGATCAGGATCGGCGCAAGGGTCACGTTCTCCAGTACAGTCTTGTGCGGATACAGGTTGAACTGCTGAAAGACCATGCCGATGGACTGCCGCACCGTCTGAATCGGTGCGCCAGGGGCGGTCACTTCCACGCCGTCAACGATCACCTTGCCGCTGCTGGGCCGCTCCAGGAGGTTCATGCAGCGGATCAGCGTACTCTTGCCCGAACCGCTGGGACCGATCACCACGACCTTCTCGGCGGAGCCGACGGTCAGGTTGATCCCCTTGAGCACGTGGAGGTGACCGAAGTGCTTATGGACATCACTCATCTGGATCACTGGTGCGCTCGCTCCCCCATCGGTTCCGCGTATGAAGAATGATCATTCGATAGGGTTGGAAGTTTATCCTTTGTCATTGTAATCATAAGCCATTGCCTTTTTCCGGAAGTCGCAGGAGTGCGCGCAAGAAGCAGGACGGCCGCCCTGCTTCTCGACGTCTTGGGGGTTCGTCAGTTCTGGCGCATGGGACGGGTAAGCTGCCAGACCCGGTAGATCGCCACTGCCGCCTGCGCTCGGGTCGTGACGTCCAGTGGCCGGAAGGACCCATCCTCGAAGCCAACGATGACGCCCGCCCGGACGGCCAGATTCAACTCGGTCCGTGCCCAGTCGGGCAGGCTGCTCTCGTCCGTGAAGCGCCTGGGGTTCCCGGTGGGCTGATCGTTGCGGAACTGCAAGGCCCGGCCTAGCAGGACCGCCATCTGCAACCGGTTGACCGGCTCGTTGGCCTGGAAGGTCCCGTCATCGAAGCCGCTGATCAGCCCGTGATGGACGGCGGCAGCGACGTAGCCACGCGCCCAGACGGGGATCGCAGCCGCGTCCCGGAACAGCAGCACCGCGCCTTCCTCCGGCTGGAGGCTCAGGCCGAGAACCAGGAGCTTCGCAAACTCGGCACGGGTGACGCGCAAGCCGGGGCCGAAGAGCCCTGGTGCGATGCCGTTCACGATACCCAGGGTGGCCAGCACCTCCACATCGTTCTGGGCCCAGTGGTTATCGACGTCGGCGAAAGAGACGTCGGCACGGAAGCTGTCCCGGTCGGCCGAAGTGGTGGCGCCGTCCTTCTTGGCGTAGCTGACGATGTGGTTCTCGCCCCGGTCCAGATGGACCTCAGCCCAGTAGATGTTGCCGTCCGGGGTCCCCGTGGCCTCGAGGCGCCCGTTGACCCGGACGTCGATGGTGGCGCCGGGCGTATGGATGCCGCGGACGATAATGGTGTGTTCGCGCGTCACCGGGGGCAGGAAACCGAGCGTAATGTAGAGCTCATTGTTGAGGACCGGAGCCGGGACGGTGGCGATGGCGGCAGGCGGGAGCAGCGCCGCAAGCATCACCAAGAGAATTCCTACGGCGAGCGTTCGTTTCACCTGATTCACGACCTCCTTGGGCGGTTGCTTCTACTACGGAATACGAACGTTACGGCCACCTGTTCGATTCCCGCCCAGGAAAATGAAAAACCCGCCGGATATTCCGACAGGCAGTTTTCCCAAGCACGACCCCATCGATGGCAAAAATGAATGGCCCAGTCCCCAACGTGACTAGTGAATCGTGGCCTCACGGGCTTCCTCACTCTCGAGCGCCTTGAACTGCCCGAGGTAGACGTCGGCGTACTTGCCGCCCAGGTCCAGCAGCTCGGTATGCGTGCCCTCCTCCACTACCCTACCATCATCGATGAAGTAAATGCGGTCGGCGCTGCGGATGGTCGAGAGGCGGTGCGCGATCACGAAGGAGGTCCGACCGCGCAAGAGGGTCTTCAACGCGGTCTGAATGATCTGCTCGGTATACGTATCGATATTCGATGTAGCCTCATCGAGAATCAGCAGGGCCGGGTCGGCGCAGAGCGCCCGGGCGAAGGCGATCAACTGGCGCTGACCGACCGAGAGCTTGCTCCCGCGCTCCTGGACCTCGGTCTTGTACCCCTGGGACATCCGGGCGATGAACTCGTGCGCCCCCACCGCGACCGCTGCCGCCTCGACCTCGGCATCGGTGGCCTCGGGCCGTCCGTAGCGGATGTTATCCGCGATGGTACCGGAAAAGAGGAAGGTGTCCTGCAACACGACGCCCAGCTGGGAGCGCCAGGAGCCCTGGGACACAGATCTGAGGTCGTGCCCGTCCACGGTGACCTGCCCGGCCTGCGGGTCGTAGAAGCGCCCCAGCAGGTTGATGATGCTGGACTTGCCGGCCCCGGTCGGCCCCACCAGCGCGATCATCTGCCCGGGCTCGGCCTCCAGGTGAATGCCCTTGAGTACCAGGTGGTCCGGGACATACCCGAAGCTGACGTTCTCGAAGCGAACACGCCCCATGGCGCGCGGCATGTCATAGGCCTCGGGATGGTCCATTACCTCTGGTTGCTGGTCCAGCACCTCCACCACGCGCTCCGCCGAGACGATGGCTGCCTGGAATACGTTGTAGACCTGGCTCAGATCCCGCACGGGCTGGAAGAACCGGTTCAGGTAGAGAATGAACGCCGCCACCTGACCCACCGTGACCCCGGGCACCCCGTCGCGCAGCAGCACACCTCCATACCAGAGCACGAGCGTGACCCCGAAGGCCGCCACCACTTCGATGCTGGGGAAGAACATCGCCAACACGGAGATGGCCTCCATGTTTGCCTGCCGGTTCTGCTCATTGATCTGGCTGAAGCTCTCGTTGTTCTGATCCTCCCGGGTAAAGGACTGGGTGACCCGGACCCCCGAAATCGATTCGGCCAGGTTGGCATTCAGGTCGGCCGCCTTGCGCCGCATCGCCATAAACGCGGTGCGCATGCGGGCCTTGAAGTACTGGAGGACCAACAGCAACACGGGGATGGTCACGAAGGCCATCAAGGCGAGCCGCCAGTTCATCTTCAGCATGGTGATGACGATGGCAACCAGGACCATGGAATCCGCAAAAACGCTGACGAGGCCGGAGGAGACCAGCTGGTTGACGGCGTCCACGTCCGACATCAGCCGGGACATGATGCGCCCGGTCGCCATGGTATCGTAGAACTTGAAGCTCAGCCGCTGCAGATGGTTGAACATGCGCTCGCGCAGGTCGTAGACAATCCGCTGGCCCACGTAGGAGACCACGTAGGTCTGGCCATAGCTCGACCACCAGTTGAGCAGGGCGGTCGCCACGAAGGCCAGGGCGACCCAGTTGAGGCCGGTGGTATTGCGTTGCTTGATGAAGCTGTCGATCGCGATCTCGACCAGGTATGGCCCGACCAGACTGGTGATGGCAGTCGCTGCCATCATCAGAACACCAAGGATCAGCCGCCCGAGATAGGGTCGCACGAACTGGAACAGGCGCCGGTATAGCTGGGGATCGACGTCACGCAGAGCGATGTCCTGGGTGTCGAGGCGCAGGCCGCCGGGGCCGGCCCGATTCATGTGCATGCCCATCAGACCGCCACCCCCTTCATCGCCGCCCGGTACTCTTCGGCAGGCTTGAGCTGCAACTCGTAGATCCGGCGATAGAGTCCTGCGTGCTCGATCAGTTCCTGGTGGGTCCCCATCTCAGCGATGCGCCCGTTTTCGAGGACAAGGGCGACATCGGCGTTCATGACCGTGCTGAGGCGGGAGGCGATGATGAACGACGTGCGGCCCACCATCACCTGATCCATCGCTTGCTGGATGAGATGCTCGGTCTGCACGTCGACGGCGCTGGTGGACTCATCCATGATCAGGATGGGGGAATCCATCAGGAAGGCCCGGGCGATGGCGACCCGCTGCTTCTGGCCGCCGGAGAGCCCGACGCCCCGCTCACCGACGATGGTCTCGTACTGGTCCGGCAGGCTCATAATGAAGTCGTGGATCTGGGCCGCCTTGGCCGCAGCCTGGATTTGCTCCAGCGTGGCGCCGGGCTTACCGTAGGCGATGTTCTCACGCAGCGTCGTGCTGAAGAGGAAGGTCTCCTGCAGGACGATGCCGATGTTGTGGCGCAGGCTCTCCAGCGTCACGTCGCGGATGTCGGTCCCGTCCACCAGCACACGACCCTGAGTCGGGTCGTAGAAGCGGGGCACCAGGTTGATTAGCGAGGACTTGCCCGAGCCGGTCATGCCCAGAACGGCCACCCGCCTGCCCGGCGCCACATCCAGCGTGATGCCCTCCAGCACGCGGTTCTGACCGTCGTACCCGAAAGAGACGTCTTCAAAGGTGACGTGCCCAGTCACACGGCCCATGGTGCGGGCGTCCGGCCGGTCCTGCACGTCGCTCTTGGTGTCGAGCAGCTCAAAGATGCGCCTGGCGCCAGCGCCGGCCCGGGTGGACATACCGACGATCCAGCCCAGCATGCGTACGGGGTTGATCAGGTTCGCGACGTAGGTGTTAAAGGCGACTAGCGTGCCGACGCTGATCTCGCCCGCCATCGTCCTGCGACCGCCGTACCAGAGCACGGCGACGGCGCCGATGACGGTGAGGAAGTTCATGTAGTTGCTCCAGAACGAGGTCAGTCGGATCTGGGCGAGATTGATGTCGAAAAATCGCGCATTCGCCACCTGGAATTTCATGACCTCATCCGCTTCACGCGCAAACGCCCGCACGACCCGCACTCCGGCGATGTTCTCCTGGATGGCTGTGGAGAGGTGTGCGGTCTGCTTCTGGATGTCCATCCACGCCACGCGCCCGAGGGCGGAGAACTTGGAGATGGCGTGCGCCAGCGGTGGGAGGAAGACGAGCGTGACCAGCGCCAGGCGCCAGTCCATGAGCAGCATGGTGACGATGATCCCGAACACCGTGCCGAAGTTCATGAAGCCATTGACCACGCCCATGCCCAGGAACTGGCGCAGCGCCTCCACATCGGCCGTCACCCGGCTCATCAGTTCACCGGTCTGGGCCCGGTCGTAGAAGCCGAAGGAGAGCGATTGCAGGTGCTGGTAGAGGCGGTTGCGAATCTCGTAGGTCACCCGCTGGGAGACCAGTTCCATCGTATAACGCTGCCCGAACCGGAGCACGCCTTGCATGATCGCCACCACCACGACGGCGATCGCACCGGGCACGAGCCAGTGCCACTGACCTTCGGTCAAGACGCGGTCGATCACCCACCGGATGATCTGGGGCGACAGAATGCCCAACCCAGCCGCCAGCGCGACCTGCAGCAGGCTAAGTGCCACCAGGTGCCACCCGGGACGATAATGGGGCCATAGTCTGCGCACGATGCGCACCGGAGTGCCTCCTCATAATCGGCCAGATACTCAACGCCATTAATTATATCGTAACTGGGCCGACCGCATCAATGAAAGTGGCGGTATCCTCCTTATAGACAGTTGCACCGCAACTTGTGAATGTGGTATCATCTGTTCAAACTACAGAGCCTTCAGGGTGGGGTGCGGTGCCAGAAGGCGCCTATTCCCAACCGGCGGTGATGGCTTCCTCCCAGACGGAGGCGAGCACGAGCGCCGCGAGCCCCGGTAGGTCGCAAGACCCAACGGGTGCAGACTCCGGTGAGATCCCGGGGCCGACGGTACAGTCCGGATGAAAGACGGCATGGGGGAAGCCCGCGGCGTAGCCGCCGGGCGGTGTGTTTTGGCTTGCACGCTATTTGGGGTAGCGGCGGGCGGGCGCACCGTGCGGAGGGAACGCTTTGTGAGGGCTCTCCTTGTGCATGGCGCTAACACCCTGCGGGCATTCCCGGGGGGTGTTTTTGTTTGTCGATCGTGCCTGCGGACCGGGGATTCATGGAGCAGGCGCTGCGGCTGGCGGCCATGGGCCGGTCCCGCTCCCATCCGAACCCGATGGTCGGGTGCGTAGTGGTCCGCAATGGTTATGTCGTGGGGTCCGGGTATCATCGGAAGGCTGGCGAGCCACACGCTGAAATACATGCGCTCCAGGACGCGGGGGATGCCGCTCGGGGTGCCACGGCTTACGTGACCCTGGAACCGTGCGCTCACACAGGTCGGACGCCGCCATGCACCAATGCCCTCATCGCAGCGGGCGTCACCCGGGTAGTGGCGGCCATGGTGGACCCCGACCCCCGGGTGGCGGGGCAAGGGCTGGCACAACTCAAGGCGGCTGGGATCGAAACCGAGGTGGGGCTGCTCGAGCCGGAGGCCATGAAGCTCAACCGGGCCTACCTCAAGCTCAAGGCCACCGGGCGGCCCCTGGTCATCCTCAAGTGGGCAATGACTTTGTACGGTAAGCTTGCCTGCGCCTCCGGCGACAGCCGCTGGGTGACCGGCGATGAGGCCCGGGCGCACCTGCACCAGGTGCGGGACCAGGTGGATGCGATCATGGTGGGTGAGAGCACAGCCCGCATGGATGACCCGGAACTGACTGCCCGGGCGGCGGGACCGGGGCCCCTGCCCGGCTGGGCGGGGGGCAGCGATCCGGGTCCGGATCCGACCTGGCAGCCCAAGGATCCGCTGCGCATCGTGCTCGATACCATGGCCAAGACTTCGCTGGACGCTCGGCTCTTCTCGCCGGACTTGCTGAGCCGGCCGCTGCCCAACAAGACCCTGATCGCCGCCACCAAGCGGGCCTCGCCGATCAGGCTGGCGGCGATCCGCAAACGGGGCGCCGAGACGCTGGAACTGCCGGAACATAACCGGGTAGTGGCGCTGGAGCCCTTGCTGGATGAACTGGGGCGTCGGGGTGTCGCCAGCCTGCTGGTGGAGGGCGGTGCGAAAGTTCACTGGTCTTTCTTATCCCAGGGTCTGGCGGATTACCTCATGGTCTACCTGGCTCCCAAGGTCATCGGGGGGCAGAACGCCCCCGGTCCCGTAGCGGGGCAGGGCATGCAGCGGATGGCGGACGCCTTCGCCACCGGCCAGCTCATCATGCGGCCCGTGGGTGAGGACGTGCTGATCGAGGGCGACCTGGTAAAGAGGGGATAACACATGTTCACCGGTCTTGTGGAGGAGACGGGGTCCATTCGCTCCGTACGGCGCCTGGGAACAAGCCTTCACGTGGCGGTGGCGGCCCACAAGGTGCTGGAGGGCATCCGGCTGGGTGACTCCATCTGCGTGAACGGGGTCTGCCTGACGGTAATCGGGCACGACGCCGGCGGTTTCACAGTGGACGTGATGCCTGAGACGTACAACCGGACCGATCTGAAGGACCTGCCGATCGGCGCTCCGGTCAACCTGGAGCGGGCGATGGCGGCGGACGGGCGATTCGGCGGCCACATCGTACAAGGCCATGTAGACGGGGTAGGGCGCATCCGCTCGCTGGAGCGGGAGGAGATCGCCATCTGGGTCACGGTGGAGACCGGCCCGGAGATTCTACAATTTGTCGTGCCCCAGGGCTCGATTACCATGGACGGCATCTCGCTTACAGTGGTGGACGTGGGACCGGATTGGCTGCGAGTCTCGCTGATTCCCCACACCTGGGGCGCCACCAACATGAAGACCCGCCGCCCCGGGGACCCGGTCAACCTGGAAGTGGATATCCTGGCCAAGTACGTGGAGCGGATGTTAGCAAGGCGGTTCGGCGGGGCGTCGACGTCCAGCGGCAGTCGGATCACTGAGGCGTTCCTGCGAGAACACGGATTCGGCAACGAAGGGGGTTAACCTGGTGGCGATCTTCAACACAACGGCAGAGGCCATCGCTGAGATTCAGGCGGGCCGGATGATCATCGTCGTCGATGATGAGAACCGGGAGAACGAGGGCGACCTCATCATGGCGGCCGACCGGGTAACGCCAGAGGCCGTCAACTTCATGGCCCGGTTTGGGCGGGGGCTGATCTGCCTGCCCATCATCGGCGAGCGCCTGGATGAGCTGGACATCCCGATCATGGTGGTACGGGGCGGCGACCATATGGGCACGGCATTCACTGTCTCCATCGACGCACGGGAACAGGTGACCACCGGGATTTCCGCCCATGAGCGGGCCCGGACCATTCAGACCGTACTGGACCCCCGGACCCGCCCCACCGACCTGGTCCGGCCCGGGCACATCTTCCCGCTGCGCTACAAGACCGGCGGAGTGCTGCGGCGCCCCGGCCACACCGAGGCGGCGGTCGACCTCGCCCGCATGGCCGGCTCCTATCCGGCCGGCGTGATTTGCGAGGTCATGAACGAGGATGGCACCATGGCTCGGGTCCCGCAGCTCCTGGAGTTTGCAGCCGTGCACGGGCTCAAGATCATCACCATCGCCGCTCTGATCAAGTACCGCATGCAGACGGAGTCCCTGGTGGAGGCCATCCCAACGGTCCGCATGCCCACCGCTCACGGTGAATTTACTGCCCATCCCTTTGAGGACCGACTCACGGGGCAGACACACGTAGCGCTGGTCATGGGTGCGGTAGATGACGGGGAGCCCGTGCTCTGCCGGGTCCACTCCGAGTGCATGACCGGCGACGTCTTCCACTCCCTGCGCTGCGATTGCGGCGAGCAACTCGAGGCCGCACTGAGCCAGATTTCCCGGGAAGGGCGAGGCGTCCTGCTCTACATGCGACAGGAAGGGCGGGGCATCGGCCTGGCCAACAAGCTGCGGGCCTACGCCCTGCAGGACCAGGGGCACGATACGGTCGAGGCCAACGTGGCGCTGGGCTTCGCCCCGGATGCCCGGGACTACGGCACCGGGGCACAGATCCTGCGGGCGCTGGGCGTCCGGCGGCTCCGACTCCTCACCAACAACCCCCGCAAGCAGTTCAGCCTCCAGGGGTATGGTCTGGAGATCACCGAACGGGTCCCGATCGAGATCGAGCCCCACGAAGAGAACCGGCGGTACTTGCAGACCAAGCGCGACAAGCTCGGGCACCTGATTGGCCACGACTGAAACCGCATAGGGAGGTGCCACATGGGTCAGGTATTTGAGGGTCATTTGAACGCAACCGGGCTGCGCTTCGGCATCGTCGTCTCCCGGTTTAATGAGCTGATTACCGCCAAGCTTCTGGGTGGTGCGCGCGACGCCATTCGCCGCCACGGTGGCAGCGAGGCGGATGTCGATGTCACCTGGGTACCAGGCGCCTTTGAGATTCCGTTTGCGGCCCAGAAAATGGCCGCGTCGGGCCGCTACAGTGCGGTGATTTGCCTGGGCGCCATCATTCGGGGATCCACGCCCCACTTTGACTATGTGGCGGCCGAGGCCAGTAAGGGCGTCGCCCATGCGATGATGGCCACCAATATCCCCATCGCCTTCGGCATCCTGACGACAGATTCGATCGAGCAGGCCATCGAGCGGGCTGGCACCAAGGCCGGCAACAAGGGCTTTGACGCCGCCGTCGGCGCCATCGAGATGGCGAACCTGGTGCGAGCGCTGGGCGATTAATTTTCTTACCGCGATCCGAATACGAAGACTCATTAAGCTTAAGACCCCGGGCGCCTCAGGCGGCCCGGGGTCTTTGGTTGTTCCGTGTTAGATGGCGTCCTTGAGGCCTTTCCCGGCTCGGAAGACGGGCACCTTGCGGGCCGGAATCTTGATCGCCTTGCCGGAACGGGGATTGCGCCCCTGGCGCTCAGCCCGGCGGGCCACGTCGAACGTGCCGAATCCGACGAGGGCAACTCGCTCGCCCTTCTGCAGGGCCACCTGAATGGCAGCCGTCATTGCGTTGAGGGCTTTTTCCGCAGCTTTCTTGGTCATTCCCGCGTTGCCAGCCATTTCGGCAACAAGTTCGGCTTTCGTCACGGCTCCGACCTCCGTCTCGCTAGGATTTGCAGTCATACAAAGAATACTACGAATTTATATCCGATTCCTTCTGACTTTGAGAGGAATCTGTGGGAAATGGTTGCGTAACAGCACACTTAACCGGTCTCAGGCAGCAGCGGCGCCGGCGCCCCGGCGCGAGCGTGTTACCTGGAGGGCAAACACCGCCACCACCAGGACTCCGCCGATGGTGTCGGTGACCCAGCCAGGGTCCACCAGCAGAACGCCGCCT
>DAHVXO010000200.1 GCA_027356675.1 Symbiobacteriaceae bacterium
CGGCCAAGCTGACGTACGGCCGCGTAAACGAGTACGTACTAAGCCGCCTTGGGGGGCGGCGCGAACTGCGAGCGGCAGACCTAAGTATCGAGACGCTTGACGACTTCGTGCGCCTCATTTACGTGGCCGCCTACGGCCGTAGCCGCCGCGTTGGCTACGCGCTCGAACTCCGTGGCGAGCGGGCCGAGTCGGTAGGGGGACGCTTCTCGTTCAAAAACATCCGCATCCGGCGAAAGTGAGGTTCGGTGCGATGGAATGGCTCCAGCAGTACGAACAACTTAACCAGCGGGAACGAGAGGACTTTTCTCGTATCGTCAATCGACTCCTGACCAGCACGTTCCTGGTCAAGCAGCAGGAGGATTCCCGGCGAGACTACTACTTCGCAGAGCGCAACGAAGCGGTGCTGGCGGGCTATTTGAAGCTGATCCGCTGGGAACTGGTAATCGACCGCACCTATGGCATCGTGCAAGGGCTGAACCGGCAGGGCGGCACTCGTCTTCAACTGCGACTGATGGAAAGCGTGCTGCTATTGCTCCTCCGCCTGATATACGACGAGAAGAGGCGGGAGCTTACGGTGACCGACGACATCGTCTGCCAGGTACAGGAAATTCATGACAAGGCGCTGTCGCTGCGGGTGCGAGAGCGAGGCGTTGTTGAGAAAAAGTACCTGCGGGACGCTTTCGCCGTGTTCCGGCGCTTCTCGCTCGTCGAGGTGATGGACGAAGATATCACCGACCCGCGCTGCCGACTGAAACTTTATCCCACCCTGCTCTTCGCTGTCAAGTTGGACGGTCTCCAGGAACTGCACGACCGTCTCACTGCCTACGCTGAAGGGGGTGAGCCGATTGAAGTGGATGACGGGGATTAAGCTGGTTAACTGGCACTACTTCGTGAATGAGACCATCCGTCTGCAGGGCTCTACCCTGATCACCGGCGACAACGGGTCAGGGAAGTCAACCATATTTGATGCCATCCAGCTGGTCCTCATCGGCGACCAGCGGAAGGTTCGGTTTAACGTGTCCGCCCACGAGGAGACCAATCGGGACCTGAAGGGGTACCTGCGGTGCCGCACGGGGCGCGATGGTCAGGAGGGTAGCGAGTCGCAGGGGTACTTGCGAGGCGGAGATTTCACGAGCTATGTGGCACTGGAGTTCCGGGACACCGCTCGGGGCGAGCAGTTCATCATGGGTGCGGCTGTGGATACCATGAGCGGTGAGCCGGATACACCGCAGTTCTTTCGCTGCGCAGGGGAACTGGATGATGCGCTCTTTCTGGAGGGTAATCGGCCACGAAGTGTCAGTGAGTTCAAGGCGGGACTCCGGCTGCGCAAGGGCAGCGATGTGTTTCCATCTGTCGCAGCCTACCGTACAGCCCTCAAGGCTCAGCTTGGACACCTCGACGAACGCTTTTTCACGCTCATTGTCAAGGGGCTGGCGTTCCATCCGATCACCGATATCCGCAAGTTCGTGTACGATTATGTGCTGGACACTCGCGAGGTCCGCATCGAAGCCATGTTGGAGAACTTTCGGCAGTACCGGCAGTATGACCACCTGGTCCAGCAGACCAAAGAGAAGCTGGGTCGTCTCGATGACATGATGGAGAAGCACAGTGCCAGGGCTGATCTGGAGCGGACAGCGACCATCCAGCAGTATGTGGTGTTGCGGGCAGCCCGGGAAATGGCCCAGGCGGACCTGGACCGAATCCGGCAGGAGGAGAGCGAGCAGCTACGGGCCAGGGCGGTGGCGGAGGCGGAGCAGGAACAGCTGCGGCGCACTCTCGACGGCCTCGACGCCGAATTGCGGGATCTCTGGGACGCCCGGGCACGAGACGCCGCCTTCGAGGCACTGCAGGCCATCGACCGCCGGCTGGCTGACCTGAGACGGCAGTCAGGCGAACTTCGGGCGGACGGATTGCGACTATCCGAGGAGTCCCAGCGGGAAGTGCAGACCCTGACGACCATTCTGGATCAGGCTGGCCATGCATCGTCAGCCCTCGAGCCAGGCGACGAGCAGTCGCTGGCGGCCATCGCGTCCGCCAAAGATGCGCTGAGACCCTTGGCCCGTGGTGATTTGGCTACCCCGGCCACCGACCTGGGGCCGCTGGCACAGGCCCTGGAGCACCTGGGAGACCAGGTGGTGGCCCACGCGCGCAGGCTACGGGACGAGCAGAACGACCTTCACATCCAGCGACGGGCGTTGGACGAGATGCTCACCGGTCTGCGCAAGCGGCGAATTCGATACCCGGACCCGGTCGAAGGACTCAGGGAAGCCATCGCGGAGGCGCTGCCGGGCACTGAGGCTCGGATCCTGTGCGAGTTGATTGATGTGCCGGATGAACGCTGGCAGAACGCCGTCGAAGGGTACTTGAACACCCAGCGCTTCGATTTGTTCGTGCCCTGGGAAAGATTCGATGAGGCGCTCTCCGTCTATGAGCGGGTAAAGGAGGCGCGGCGAATCGCCAACGTCGGGCTCGTCAACGGCGAGGCCCTCGTTCGCTCCAGACCCACAGTCCTACCCGGATCGCTGGCGGATGAAGTCGTTGCTGGCGACCCGGCTGCCCGCGCCCATGTGGACCGACTGCTCGGCCGGGTGATGAAGTGCGAGAATGAGCATGAACTGAAGAAACACCCGGTCGCCATCACTCCGACGTGCATGACCTATCGAAATTTCACAGCGCGCCAGATCGAACTCGGGGTTTATGCAGTACCCTACATCGGCTCCAGGGCCATCGCCCGCCAGATCGATCTCAAGGAGCGCAGGTTGGTGGAGGTGAATGGCCGCCTCGAACACCTGGCGGTGGCTCTCAGTGAATGCGAGAAGTTTCGTGCGCTGGTGCGAGGCCATGATCTGGTGCGGTTGACGGAGCGTTGGCAGCGGCTGGCTGAGTTGCCCGCCTTACAGGCGGAAATCCAGGCGAAGGAAACGGAGCGGTCGGGGATCGACGTGGGGGCGCTCAACGCCCTGCTGCGCCAGATCGCGGAGAAAGAGCACGCCCGAAAGCGATTGGACGCACGCAAAGCGGAGGTCGCTATGGCGGTGGGCTCCGCATCCAATCAACTCAAGCATCTCGAAGGAAGCCGGAGAGCGGCGGATGTCGCATGGCAGGCGCGCCATTCCGAGCTCGAGGGTTACTGCACGGAGCACCCGGATTCGGCTGAGGCTGGCGCCGCTCGGTACTTGGAGGCGGTACGCAGCCGGTCTAACCAGAACATCGAGCAGAACTTCCGCCTGAATCGGCAAGGCGTCCTTACCCAGGCTGAGAAATTGGGGAATGACCTATACCGTCTCAGGCTGGAGTACAACAATCGTTATCAGTTTGCCGGGGCGCCCGATTCGGCTGATGGGGCGGAGTATGAGCGGGAGCAATCCAAGCTTCTGCAGAGCGAACTGCCAACGTACGAGGAGAAGATCGCGCAGGCCCGAGCGGCGGCTGAAGAGGAGTTCAAGGAGCATTTCATTTTCAAGCTGCAGGAGAACATCCACCTTGCGCGGCAGGAGTTCGACAGTCTTAATCGGGTGTTGAAGGAGATTCCCTTCGGTCAGGACCGCTACCAGTTCATCTGTTCGCCTGACCGCACCCACCGCTCCTTCTATGACATGATCATGGATGACTTTGCCATGGAAGGTTTCACGCTGTTTAGCCTGCATTTCCGAGCGAAATACGGCGAGACTCTGGATGAACTGTTCCGGCTGATCCTGGATGTGCCGGAGGAGCGGCAGGCAGAGAATATCCGCAAGTATACAGATTACCGCACCTACCTGGAGTTTGATATCAAGATCCTGCATGGCAACGGCGAGACCTCGTCCTTCAGCAAGGTGGCCCGCGAGAAATCCGGCGGTGAAACGCAGACGCCGTTCTATGTGGCCATGGTCGCATCGTTTCTCCAGCTCTATCGCCCGCGCCAGAATCCGCACAGTGTGCGGCTATTGATGTTCGACGAGGCTTTCAACCGCATGGACCCCGACCGAGCGGAGAACACGCTGCAGTTCATTCGCAAGCTTGGGCTGCAGGTGTTAGCCGCGGCCCCGACCGATAAATGCGAGATCATTACGCCGCATGTGGAGACGACGCTGTTGGCGCTGCGGGACGGCGACCGGGCGTGGCTGGAGGATTACCATCAGGTGCTGGCTGCCACGGCGCCGGTTGAGCCTGAGGTGGCAGCAACCACAGAGGAACAGCGATGAGTGGCGACGGGGAGCTAATCCTGAACCTGTTGCTCGATCGGTATGAGCGAAGCCGGCACTATCAGGCGCCGGGGTCAACGCGGGGCGTGTTCATTCGGTACGATTCACAGACGCTGCCTGATTACTGGGATGAGCAACGGGGTGAGCGCCGGGCGGAATTAAACGTGGCCTCGGGGCATCTCGCGGCACGTGGCCTGGTAGTCATTCGACGGTCTCGGTACAGCCGGGAGGAGATCGAGCGCGTGGATCTCAACCTGGAGCGTGTGGCCGAGGCCTATCTGGCAGCCGGACGGGTCTCGCGCCGGGAGCAAGAGGCTGCACTGGCCAAGGTGGCGGCCGAATGGGCGGGGAGGTGGCCGGACTGGCGAGCAGGATTCGCCCGGGCTGTGGTAGACGCG
Source organism: Symbiobacteriaceae bacterium (assembly GCA_027356675.1). The sequence continues at coordinate 4,583 of DAHVXO010000200.1, forward strand.
GTTGCATCGGGAAACCGCTTGCCGGTGGGCACCCGTTTCGGTGGTGCTGGGTTGTTGGCGGAACTTTGCCGGGTCTTGGACCAACTGGGTCCAAACGGGCTATCCGTGGAAGTGGGGCGTCGGATTTTCAGTCAGCGAGTGCTGGGGTCCTCCAAGCGGCTGGAGGAAATCCAGGCAGCCGTGATCGGGGTTTTGCGTGAGTTCTGGCCTGAACCCCTTCCGGAGGATGATCGGGAGGCGCTGGCCGAGGTGGGGATCCTTGCGAATTCGCAGCACGTATTCGTGGCGGGGCCGGTGGTGCTCGACGGCGTCAACGTGGGTGCGATCGGGGCTGATGTTGGCCTGCCGGCAGTCTTTGTGGATCGGTGCCGCGTGAGTAGCCTTGCGGCGGACCAGGTCATCACGGTAGAAAACCTGACCTCGTTTCACCAGGTCGTTGGTCGCTTGCCCAGGCGGACGGTGGCCGTGTACCTGGGAGGCTACCACAACCGGATTCGGCGGGCATTCCTGCTCAAGCTGGCCGCGGCAGCGAAAGTCCGGTTTCGGCACTGGGGTGACATCGACCTCGGCGGGTTCCGGATCTTCGCACACCTGCGGCGGCAGACCGGGCTGTCCATGGAGCCGATGCTCATGGACGTGGACACGTACCGTCAATACGCAGCAGGCGGAATGTCGTTCCCAAACGCCTATGCGCGGGAGTTGACCAAGTTGCTGACCCGGGAAGAATACGCGCAGTTTATACCGCTCATTACAGAGATGCTAGACCTTCGTCGCAGGGTGGAGCAAGAGGCCGTAGACTTCTGCTAACCTGCACCGGCCGTATCTGGGTTTGAGCACCTTGCTAGTTGTACAGCACCGCGGGTACCGGGATTCCACGTTGCCGGATTGGGGCGTACAGACACAGAGGCCGGGCGTTATCGCCCGGCCTTGGTCGCTATTGGTGGTCGTTTACGCCTCCGCCCGGCGCAGCCGCACGGGGCGAAGGAGGCCTGAGAAGGGTGCGTATGCTGCGACCCGTTCGACGATCGCCATCCCCAGTTGCATCGACCAGCCGAGGGTGGCTGCGACGACCAGGGTCCCAATTCCCAAGGGTCCGCCCAGCCAGAAGCCGGTGAGGGAGACGATGACGTCGATGCCGTTTTTGACAAGGCCCAGTGGGCGGTTCAGGATCCGGGTCAGGCCAATCATCATCCCATCACGTGGCCCCGACCCAAGGTCGGCGCTCACATAGAACGCCGTGCCGGCGCCGGCCAGCAGGACACCGATGGCCAGCATGCCCCAGCGCATCAGCAGTGTCGTGGGCTGGGGAACGACTCCCACATAGAATTGCATCATGGGGCCGACCGTCAGCATGTTAAGCACCATGCCCAGCGTGGGGCGGATGCCCAGGGCGATATTCAAGAGAATGATCAGAAGGCCCGTCCCTTGTACGATGATCGCCAACGGAATCGGCACTCGTCCGCTCATGCCGAGGTGGTAGATATCCCAAGGCGCGGCGCCTAGACCGGGTTTGATGAGGAGCACATAGCCAAATGCTGTGATGGCAAGACCGACGAAAAACACGACGACCTTCAAGGCAAGGCGCAGGACCGGGGACATGGGCAGATCTCCTTCAGTCGGATATCCGTAAATTATGCAGTCGCATCCGCCAGGTGTCTACTCTAAATCGCTCCGCCCTTGCGCAGCCGCTCCACGTCGGCATCCGAATAACCCAAGCGGTGGAGGATCGCATCGGAATGCTGGCCCAGAAGGGGCGGCGCAGTCTCAACGCCGCCTGGCGTATCCGAGAACTTGATTGGGAAGCCCGGCAGCTTGATCCGGCCCAGCGTGGGGTGATCGGCCTCGACGACGGCTTCGCGCGCCAACACGTGGGGGTCTGACCATACCTGATCGAGCGTATAGATCGGTCCAGCGGGGACACCAACCGCGTCCAGTTTGTCGATCCAGACCGCCGCATCGTCATGCTGCAGGATCTCCTCCAGGTGCGGGATCAGCTCCGAACGGTGGACGACCCGGTCCGGGTTGGTGCGGAACCGGGCTTCAGAGGCCAACGAGGCATGGCCGATCGCTTCACAGAACTTCAGCCAGAGGGCGTCGTTACCGACGGCAACGACGAAGTACTGGTCCCGGGCGCGCAGGGCCTGATACGGTGCGATGCTCGGGTGGGCTGAGCCCGACCGGCCGGGGACCTTGCCCGTGGCCCAGAAGGCCGTGGCGAGGTAGGTCTGCCATGAGACGATGGTATCGAGGAGCGAGGTCTCCACCAGTTGGCCCCGGCCGGTCGTGGCGCGCGCCTGCAGTGCCGCCAGGATCCCGATCGTCGCGTACATGCCGGCCCCGATATCGGCGATGGACATGCCGGCCTTGGCAGGCGGGCGGCCATTCTCGCCGGTCACCGACATGAGGCCGCCCATGGACTGGGCCAGCACGTCGTAGCCTGGTTTATCCTTGTAGGGCCCTGTGAGCCCAAACCCGGACACAGCCGTATAAATAAGGCGCGGGTTCATCTCTGCCAGTTTGGCATATCCGAGGCCCAGCTTTTCCATGGTCCCGGGCCGGAAGTTCTCAACCAGGATGTCCGACTCCTGGAGCAGCTTGAAAAAGACTGCTCGCCCCTCGGCGTGTTTGAGGTTGAGGGTGAGGCTCTGCTTGTTCCGGTTGACGCTGAGGAAGTAAGTGGATTCGGTGCCGACGAATGGCGGGCCCCACTGGCGGGTGTCGTCGCCGACGCCAGGTGTCTCGATCTTGATGACATCGGCCCCCATGTCGGCGAGCAGCATTGTGGAGAACGGACCGGTCAGAATGCGGGATAAGTCGAGTACTTTGATGCCGGCGAGTGCTTTTGTCACGTGAACCCACCCCCGATTGGAATAAGAAACCTTTCGGCGTCCGAACCTGGCAATCCTTGATGGATATAAAACTTTGCGAAGCCACGGCGCAGGGGTGCGCAGCGAACTGCTCGAACTGTGTAAGGACTTGGCCGATTACAGGCTGCGCGTTTAAATGGGGGTCATGCGTCATGCAGGTTACTGGTGAGTTCCTGTGTCGGGGAACTCGGGATGCTCTCTGGGCACTGCTCAATGATGAGAAGGCGCTGGCCAAGTGCGCACCGGGGTGTGAGAAGCTGGTCCAGGAGGGGCCGGATGAGTTCGCCGTCACTCTCAAGATCGGGCTGGCGGCGATCAAGGGCACCTATGATGGACACCTGCGGATCACGGACAAACACGAGCCCGACGCCATGACCCTGGTAATCGAGGCGATCGGCTCAGGCGGATTCGCCAACGTGAACGGTCACATGGATCTGGTGGACCAGGGCGAGACGACCCGCATCGTCTACGAATGGGATGTCCAGGTGGGGGGGCCGGTGGCGATGGTCGGGCAGCGAGTGCTGGGCGGCGTCGCCAAGTGGATGATTGGCGAGTTCTTTGCTTCGGCCCAGAAGGAACTGAACGCGCGGGAGGCCGGGTGAACTCGGCGCCGCCGCGGATGGGGAGGGGAGAAGCGCTTGAAGCCACCACAATTCGCGTACTATGACCCTACATCGGTGGATGAGGTCCTGGCTCTGCTCAAGGAGTATGGGGAGGACGCAAAGCTGCTGGCCGGCGGCCAGAGCCTCATGCCGGTGCTCAACATGCGACTGGCCCGGCCCAAGGTCCTGATCGACCTGGGGCGGGTGGACGGGCTGTCCTACATCCGCCGGGAGGGCGATGTCCTCGCCCTTGGGGCGATGACCCGCCACGCTGTGGTGGAGAAGTCGGAGCTGGCGGCAGCCCATCAGCCGCTATTAACAGAGACCATGCGGCACATCGGTCACATCCAGATCCGCAACCGGGGAACGATTGGCGGGAGCCTGGTGCACGCCGACCCTGCCGCTGAGCTACCCGCCGTCATGGTGGCGCTGGACGCCACCATGCGGGTTCAGGGGCAGGACGGGATCCGGGATGTGGCGGCGGCCGATTTCTTCCTCATGTACTTCACCACCTGCGTCCAGGCGGACCAGCTCCTATTGGAGGTGCGGGTGCCCGTGCTGCCGCCCCGCACGGGGTACGCCTTTGTTGAACTGGCCCGGCGGCACGGCGATTTCGCTCTGGGCGCTGTGGCCTGCACGCTGACGCTTGCAGATGACGGTACGGTCGCGGGGACACGTCTGGGCCTGGTGGGCGTAGGGATGACACCGGTTCGGGCGACCGAGGCCGAGCATGTGCTGAGGGGAGAGGCCCCGACGCCGGCCCTCTTCGCCCGGGCGGCGGAGGCAGTCCGGCAGGCCATCATGCCTGATGGGGATGTGCACGCCAGTGGCGAGTACCGGCAGCACCTGGCGGGGGTCCTGACCGAGCAGGCGCTCGGTCGGGCGCTGGAGCGAGCCCTGCGTACAGCCGATGGAGGTGGGAGCTTATGAGGGGCAAGCGTACCATCACGGTGACGGTCAACGGCCGTCCGTACACGCGGACCGTGGAGCCACGGCTGCTGCTCTCCGATTTTCTCCGTCACGAATTGGGTCTGACCGGGACCCACGTTGGGTGCGAGCATGGCGTGTGCGGGGCCTGCACGGTGCTGGCCAACCGGGAAGCCATTCGCTCCTGCCTCACCCTGGCGGTGCAGATGAACGGGTCTGAGATCATCACGGTGGAGGGGCTGGCGCCGGGCAGCGGCGAACTGCATCCGATTCAGGAGGCGTTCTGGGAGGCGCACGGCCTGCAGTGCGGGTTCTGTACCCCCGGGTTCCTCATGACCCTGGTGCCCTTCCTCCGGGAGAACCCGAATCCGACGGATGCGGAGATCCGGGAGGCGCTCTCCGGCAATCTCTGCCGGTGCACCGGGTATCAGAACATCATCAAGGCAGTGCGGAT
>DAHVXO010000045.1 GCA_027356675.1 Symbiobacteriaceae bacterium
CAGGAAGCTGCAGGCGGAGCAGAAGGGCAACCTGGTGATCTCCGGGCACATCGTGAGCGACATGGTCGGGATCAACCCGTTCATCCGACAGCTCAGGGAGGCGGGCATTCAGGTGGATGGGGTCTCCGGGGTGGGCTTCTACGACCTGGGTCGTTGACCGATGGCACTACGCTACCGTTCTAACCCGGACTCCGAGCGTTAAGATATTGCGTGAGGTCCCGGGGGCTTCACGAAAATAGGCAGATCCAAGGTCCGGACTTCAGTTATGTTCCTGCCGAAGGCAGATGAGTTTTCGGGTAGGCTCTTACCTTACCTCTGGGTCCCACTCAGCGGTGTCGAACAGACTGACGGCAGTTCGCACGTAGTCCTTACGGTTGTACGTGACCAGGGGCACCTGCCTGAGGAGCGCCGTAGCCGCGATGTGGCAATCCACATATCCTGGCCCGTGATTGCGCATCAGGATTGCCGCTAGCTTCGCTTCCGAAGCGCCAACGGGCATTGGCATCAAGCTCGCAAGTAGTTGCTCCGTTCTGGCCAGGTCCTGGTCTTTGACCATGCGCATGATTTCGGAGATTGTGAGGACGGAGCACGCCAGAGGCCCATCCTCCACCAAGAGGTCCAGCATCGCAATCGGTTTCGGTCGCTTCCGCAGGCACCAGATCAGCACGTCCGTGTCGATCACGTAGACCGGCTGGGCCGTCATCGCGACTCCCCGCCCCGGTCAGCCTCTCCCCGCAGCTTCCGCAGATACTCGTTGAACTCCTCCACGGTGTCCGGCAGTTCCGGGTAATCCTCGTCCTTCCAAGCGCCGGCACACTCGTGGATGGCTTGCAGCTGCTTTCGCCGCAGCAACTCCCGTTGGCTGGCTTCGATGATGAACTGGCTCCGCTGCCGCGGCCCGACGTGCTTGTCGATGTCCTTCAGCAAGTCAGCCGGAATCCGAATCGGCGTCATCTTTCGCTCTGCCAAGGTGTCACCCCCCCGTGTATATACACAATGTATATCATGATGCCGATTCCGGCAAGTCCAGGAGATTCGAATCAGCCACAATGGAATTCTGATTACCTGGAGCGTGAGCGGCCCTATAACGAGATAGAGCAACGAGCCCGGTACAAACCAGGTCATCTATTCATGCAGAAACCGTGCCAAATAACGCGAGAGGTAACCATTCAAGCCTGTCGAGTCGAGTATGATTGAATTGTGGATGAGCCGCCGTTGGAGTACTCTGTCCAAAACACCGTTAACCAGGGCCCTCGTCCCCGGCCACAGGGCTTTTATAATCGGGGCGTTGCTACCAGTGTGGTACGCGGCGGCGCAACCTTAAACGGAAGGGCTGGATGGAAATGAAGGCTCTAACCATTAAGCAGCCCTGGGCATGGTTCATCGCCAATGGGTTTAAGGACATCGAGAACCGATCCTGGCCGACAAAGTATCGGGGTGTAATCCTGATTCATGCCGGGAAGGAACCCTATGGTGGTAGCAACCAGGCTGCCGTGACAACGGCAAGGGAACTGTGCAAGGCCAATGGCGCCCTCGCACATGAAGAGCAGGTCCCTGAGGTTTTTGATTATGGTGGCATCGTGGGCATAGCCCAGATTGCGGACTGCGTCGACCGACATCATAGCCCGTGGTTTTTCGGGCCATACGGATTTGTCCTCACCAACGCGAAACCACTACCCTACGTCCCCTGTCGGGGAACCTTGAGTCTGTGGGAGGCCGACGTACAAACCCTGGGAATTGCCATTCCGCCTGATTACATACAAACCGCCGGGTTCAAAACTGGGCGGCAAAAGACTTTGTGGGATTCCTAAGGGACGCCATCCGCGGGCCACGATAGTGAATTGCTGACGCGAGTTCTGAAAGGGGCAGGTAGTCTGAGCAAGGCAATTTACATCGTTCGGCACTGCAGCGCACAAGGACAGGAAGCACAGGCCCCGCTCACGGCAGAAGGCATGCATCAAGCCGAAGCACTGGCCGACCTCCTACGGAGAGTCAACGTCGACCGCATCATCTCCAGCCCATCCACGCGGGCAATCCAGTCCATAGCCCCTCTGGCAGAGCGACTCTCCCTGGGGGTAGAAACCGATGAACGATTGTCGGAACGTATCTTGAGTGCACACCCCCACCCGGACTGGCGTAACCTTCTGCGTAACACCTTTGTCAACCTTAACTTGTCCTACGAGGGCGGAGAATCGAGCCAGACTGCCATGGACCGTGCTGTATCTGTGGTAGACGACGTGCTGAGTCATAGTGCCCAGACAACGGTCGTCGTCTCTCATGGATGTCTCATAACACTGTTACTCAAACACTTCGATCAGCGCTTTGGTTTTCCGCAATGGGCTGCTATGACCTCCCCCGACGTGTACCGAGTCACCAATATCGGCGGTAGCCAGGTGGAGAGGATCTGGCGCTAGACCAGGTGGGGATAGAAGTTCGATTTGGATGTACCGGTGCGCAAGGGATCGGAGGTAGAGTCCCTGATCGGACGCTGGTCCGGTTACTGGGCGGAGCATACCACCATGCTGTGCCTGCAGAGCAGTCTCGTGCCGGTGCCCCGTCCACGGGCCTGCGCGCTGCTTGGTGCAGACGAAACGATCAGGCTGGACGCGATTCGAGCGATGGGCAGACTTTGGCAACCATCCATCATGTTCGCACTGCCGGAGCGTGGACCTGGGAGCAGTGGGTGGACGCGAGTCTGGAGCGGACAGCCATCAACCTGGCAACGGGAGCCTGCGATCCGGATGAGTTCACACCGACCGCCCGCTGTGGTCTTACGCGACCTCCAGACTAACCGGCCCGCCAGGGGTGGCTCCGTTTGCCTGCTCCACGGCGACGATCGGACCAAGAACCTGATTTAGCAGGGTGGGGCGGTCAG
>DAHVXO010000072.1 GCA_027356675.1 Symbiobacteriaceae bacterium
TCCGCAAGTACATCAAGAAGAAGTAAGATCGTACGAGTCACTTTTCATTTCCGGCGTCGATTGACCGTGCATGGGAGGATGCGTTCGGCTGGTATGGTCCTTTCGTCCCACAAGCGTGGTCATTAATTTCCGCGCATTCAGGGGTAGCGCCTGATGATGAAATCAGCCGCCATGCCTTACAATCACGGGTAGGTGACCAGCGGAGGTGGGGCTCTTGCGCCGACTCGGCAGCCTGCTCCTGACCATGCTGCTCCTACTCACCGGTTGCACCGGTGCGCGCCCTGCCCGGGAAGTGAGCCTGAACCGCGTCGTCTCGCCCCAGGCTCTCGCCCCTGACTCCAATCCAGCGCCCAAACCCCTGCGGGTGGCGGCAGCCTCCATCGTCTCCCCGGCGGAGACCATCCGCAGCTACGGCGCCCTGTTCGCATACCTGGGGCAGCAGATCGGCCGTCCGATCGAGTTGGTGCAGCGCAAGACCTATGAGGAGACCTACGACCTCCTGCGCTATGGCACCCTCGACCTCGCTCTGGTCTGTACCTACATTTACGTGAGGGGACACGGCGAGCTTGGTCTGGAACTGCTTGCCGGTCCTGAAGTCAACGGTAAGGCGGAATACCAGTCCTTCATCATCACGCGTGCCGACAGCGGCATCCTGGATTTCGCCGGACTGCGCGGCAAGCGTTTCGCCTTTACCGACCCGCTTTCCACCAGCGGCCGGCTCTACCCGCTCTCGCTGCTCAAGGGCCGGGGCGTGGACCCCGGCGCCTACTTTGGCTCCACCACTTACACATACAGCCACGACAACTCCATCAAGGCGGTCTTCCAGGGCGTGTCCGATGGAGCGGCCGTCGACAGCCTGGTTTACGACCAGTGGGTTCGCAAGAACCCCGACCTGGGCCTGAGCCTCCGTGTGATCGACCGGTCTGAGACCTTTCCCAGCCCGCCCATCGTTGCAAGCAAGCGCCTTGACCCAGCCGTGCGGGAGGCCTTCCGCGCCGCCCTGCTGACCTTGCACGAAGCGCCGGAGGGACGGGCCATTCTGGCGAACCTGGGCATCGACCGGTGGGTCCCCCAGAACGACGCCGACTACACGCCGGTCCGGGCCCTGGCCAGGCAGGCAGGGATGCTGCCGTGAACAAGCTCGTCAGCCGCCTTGTGGGATGGAGTCAAGCCTTTAGCGTCCGCTTCAAGATCATGGGGTTGGCAGCGGGCATGGTCCTGATCATGGGCGTCAGCGCCTCCCTACTCGCCCAATCCGGACTGATGCGCACATCCAGCGCCGAGTTGGAGTTGCGCGGTGCCTCCGTCGCCTCCGATGTGGCTGCAAGGGGCGCGGACATGCTGCTAACTCACAACACCCTCGGCCTCCATGAACTCATGGAGGACACGCGGCGGAACAACCCGGACGTGCGCTACGTCGTCGTTCTGGATGCCCTCGGCAGGGTCGTTTCGCACACATTTGACAACGGTTTCCCGGCCGACCTGCTGGACCTGCCACTGCCAACCCGGGGCGAGGGTACGCTGGTCCAGATCCTGAACACGGAGGAGGGCCGCCTCCATGACGTTACCGTCCCCATTCTCGACGGCACAGCGGGTGCGGTGCGGGTGGGCATGTCCCCGCAGCGCCTGCGCCGGGAGACGGTGAATCTGGCCGAACGGCTCGCCGCTACCGTCTTGCTCGTGGCCGCTCTCGCCCTCATGGCCGCCTACCTGCTGACCTCCTTTCTGGCTCGCCCCATTCTCGACCTGGTGGGTGTCGCCGGGGCCGCCGCCGCCGGCGACCTCACACAACGGGCGCCCCCCGGTCCGCCCGATGAGACTGGCCTCCTCGTATACGCCTTCAATGACATGTTAGAGCGGCTTCAGGAGTCTCAGCAGGTCAAGAACGACCTGCTCAACCGGGTCATCATCGCTCAGGAGGATGAGCGCCGTCGCATCGCCCGGGAACTGCACGACGAGACCAGCCAGGCCATTACCTCACTCATCGTTGGCCTGCGCGCACTGGAGGAGGACCATCCCGAGGTGCGGGAGCGGTCGGCGGTCCTGCGTGCCCAAGCGGCGGCGACACTCGACGAGATCCACAGCCTCATTCTCGAACTGCGGCCCCGGGCCCTGGATGAACTGGGCCTCGTCCCCGCCTTGCGGCGCTATGTCGCTGACTTTGGGCACAAGCACGGCATTCAGGCGGAATTCCAGGCCGTGGGGGGTGATGGCCGTCTGCCCCCGCGCATCGAGACCTGCCTTTACCGCATCGTGCAGGAGGCGCTGACCAATGTGGCCCGTCACTCCGGCGCCCGCACAGCCAGCGTTGTCCTGGACGTCCGGCCGCAGGTGGTGTCCACCATTATTGAAGATAACGGTCGGGGGTTCGATCCCGCCGAGGTCGGCGCCCGTTCGCTCGGGCTTGCCGGCATGCGGGAGCGCGCCGCACTCCTGGAGGGCTCCGTGCAAATCGAGACCGGCCCCGATGTCGGCACCTCCGTCTTCGTCAAGATCCCGCTTGGCGAGGAGTAACTGTTGAACCAGTCGGGGGAGCCACGATTCTGCTGGGGAGGGGTAAGCGGTGCCGCTACGCATCCTGCTGATCGATGACCATGCAGTGCTCCGTTCCGGTCTTCGCCTGCTGCTCCAGACCCAACCGGACCTGGCGGTCGTGGGCGAGGCGGCGGACGGCACCCACGGCATCGCCCAGATTCGCAAGCTCAATCCCGACCTGGTGGTGCTCGACCTGAGCATGCCCGGACTGAGCGGCCTGGACATGCTCAAGCAGGTCATGGCAGAGCAGCCTTGGCTCAAGGTCCTCATCCTCACCATGCACGACGACGCTGAGTTCGTGCGCACCGCGCTCACCGCCGGTGCGCGCGGCTACGTGCTCAAGCGCGCCGCCGATACCGAACTGATGGATGCTATTCGATTGGTGGGGCAGGGGCAAACCTACGTCTACCCCAGTGTGGCCAGCCGCCTCTTCACCGACACTGCGCGGGAGAGCCGGGAAAGCGCAGGCAAGCTCAGTCCGCGGGAGATCGAGGTCCTGCAACTGATCGCCCTCGGCCACACCCAGCAAGAGATTGCCGACCACCTGGCCCTGAGCATCAAGACCGTGGAGACCCATAAGGCTCGCATTGTGGAGAAGCTAGGGCTCAAGACCCGAGCAGAACTGGTCAGGTTCGCCGTCAACAACGGTCTAGTCCAAATGGAGTAGGCGGTGTCGGGAAAACCCCGACACCGCCCTCGCTTTTCAGGGGTTTCGCTGATACGGCGAACTTTCCCCATCTGCCATGATAGGACGTGCAATACCAGCTTAAGGAGGACACGTCATGGCAGGAAAAGAGCTAGCGCCACTCCCGGCGGCCGCCACGCAGCCTGACGCTGACGTCCTGCTCCGAATGATGGCGGATATCCGCCGGGCTCTCGCAAAGCCCCTGGAGCAGCGCCGTTGGGTCATGGTCATCGATCTGCGCAAGTGCATCGGCTGCCACGCCTGCACGGTATCGTGCATCGCGGAGAACAAGCTCCCGCCCGGTGTAGTCTACCGCCCCGTCATCGAGGAGGAATCCGGCGAGTATCCACATGTCTCTCGCGTTTTCACGCCCCGCCCCTGCATGCAGTGCGACAACCCGCCCTGCGTCCCGGTCTGTCCGGTTGAGGCCACATTCAAGCGTCAGGACGGCATCGTAGCGATCAACTACGACCAGTGCATCGGCTGCCGGTACTGCATCGCCGCCTGCCCGTACAGCGCCCGGACGTTCGACTTTGGCGAGTTCTACACAGCGAAGACCCCCGGCGGCGTTCAGGCTTACGAGAAGGCCGCTACCTTCGAGTATGGCAAGAAGCGGGTGCGGGACCATGAGGCCTCGCCGGTCGGCAACGCCCGCAAGTGCCACTTCTGTATGCACCGCATTGAAGAGGGGATGCTCCCCGCCTGTACGTCCACCTGCGTGGGCCGTGCCACCTACTTCGGCGACGCCAACGACCCCAACAGCCTGGTCCATGAACTCCTGGGCCTGCCCGGTGTCCAGACGTTGAAACCGGAGGCCAACACCAAGCCTCGGGTCCACTACATCGTATAGGAGGTGTGACTGAATGCGAGCAGCCAAGTATGTCATGTTTGCGCTCTGGGCCGTGGCCTTTGCATCGGGTCTGGTCGGCGTCTGGCAGCGGCTGACCGAGGGTCACACGCTCGCTGGCTACGGCAGCTATGTGGTCTGGGGTCTGTGGGTCGCAGCCTACGCCTATTTTGTCGGTCTGGCAGCCGGGGCCTTCCTGTTTGCCGCCCTGGTGAACGTGCTCAAGGTCAAACTGCTGATGCCACTGACGCGGGCCGCCCTGTGGACCTCGTTCTGCAGTATCGGTGCCGCCGTGCTGGCGGTCCTCTTCGACCTCGGCCATATGGGCCGGGCCTTCAACGTCTTCACTTCCCCCAACTTCGCTTCGATGATGACCTGGATGATCTGGCTATACACCGCCTTCGCCATCCTGCTGGCGCTGGTCGCCTGGTTCACCTATAAGGGCAATGTCGGGGTGCTGAACGCCCTGTACACGATTGGCATCCCGCTGGCCATCGCCTTTCCGGGCGGCGGCGGCGCCCTGTTTGCGACGCTCTCCGCCAAGCCGTATTGGCATCAGCCCATGTATCCGATTTTCTTCGTGATCGGCGCCCTGCTCTCCGGCGTCGCCTTGCTGGCGGCCATCGCTGCGGTCATGTGGCCCAAACGCACAGCGATGCTCAAGACGGTCGGCCAGGTCGTGCTGACGCTCATCGCCGTCGACTTGCTGCTCGAATGGGCCGAGTTCTCCATCCCGCTCTGGTATGGCGTAAACCCCGAGAAAGACGTACTCCTTCAGGTTTTGACCGGCCAGTACTGGTGGGTCTTCTGGATCGTGCATATCCTGCTCGGCAGCCTGGTCCCCATCGCCCTGCTGCTTCGCAAGCCTGGATCGGCCGCTGCTGTCGGCGCCGCTGGCGCTCTGGCTGCCACGACCTTCCTGGCGGTTCGCCTGAACATCGTCATCCCCGGGCAGGTGACGCCCGAACTCAGGGGCTTGGAGCGGGCCTTCTCCGACGCACGCCTTACCTTTGCCTATCAACCCACAATGCATGAGTGGCTAGTCCTGCTCTTCCTGGTCTCCTTGGGGTTGGGCGTGCTCTGGCTCGGCTTCCGCTTCCTGCCGCTGATCGACAAGAAGGAGGTGCAGCCGGATGAGCGAGCCGCGTAAGAACGGTCTCACGCGCCGCGACTTTGTCAAGACCGGTGCGCTGGTCGGCGGTGGCGTATTCCTCGCCAGCCAGATGGCCAACATCGAAAAGCTCGTGGGGCGCGCTGAAGCGGGGGATCTCACCCCCATGGAGGCGTATGAGCTGGCGCAGGTCGAGAATCAACTCTACACGTCTTGCCTGCAGTGCAACACCGGCTGCCCCATCAAGGTGAAAATCCTGGACGGCGTCGCCGCCAAGATCGATGGCAACCCAGTCAGCCCGTGGACCATGCACCCGCATCTGCCGATGAAGACCACCATGGCTGAACTCGCCGGCATCGACGGCGCCATCTGCCCGAAGGGTCAGGCTGGCATCCAGACCGTGTACGACCCCTACCGGCTGCGTAAGGTCCTCAAGCGCGCGGGCAAGCGCGGCGAGAACAAGTGGCAGGAGATCCCATTCGACCAGGCCGTACAGGAAGTCGTCGAGGGAGGCCTGCTCTTTAAGGGGGTCCCCGGCGAGGAGAACCGCAAGGTCGAAGGGCTCAAGGCGCTCATGCTCCCCAAGGATTTGAAGCTGCCCAAGGACATGGCCGCTGACGCTACCAAGGTCGGCGAGAAGAAGATGAAGATCGGGGAGTTCAAGGACAAGTATAAGGACTTCCTCCAGTACCTGATCAACCCCGACAACCCCGACCTGGGCCTCAAGTCGAACCAGTTCGTCTTCAACTGGGGCCGGGCCAAGGGCGGCCGCGACACGATGATCCGCCGTTTCACCGCCGCCATGGGTTCAGTCAATGCCCACGGCCACACCACCGTCTGTCAGGGCTCACTCTACTTTACCGGCAAGGCCATGAGCGAGCAGTTCAAGTTCGATGAGAAGAAGGGTGAGTTCGCCTGGACCGGCGGCAACAAGTTCTACTGGCAGGCCGATATCGCCAATTCCGAGTTCGTTCTCTTCGTCGGCGCCAACCCGTTTGAAGGCAACTACGGCCCGCCCCTGCGGGTGCCAGAGATCACCAACGGCGTTATCTCGGGTCGCCTCAAGTACGCCGTGGTCGACCCGCGCTTCTCCAAGACGGCCTCGAAGGCCTGGAAGTGGATCCCGGCGAAACCGGGTTCCGAGGCGGCGCTGGCCCTGGGCATGATCCGCTGGATCATCGAAAACAAGCGGTTCGATGCCAAGTTCCTGTCAAATGCCAATAAGGCGGCCGCCGTAGCTGACGGCGAACAGTCCTGGGCCAACGCCCCATGGTTGGTCAAAATGGTCGATGGCAAGCCCACCATGTTCGTCCGGGCTTCCGAACTGGGGCTCCCGGTGCAGAAGCGGACCTACAAGGGTGCGGACGGCAAGGACGTCGAGTACACCTACGACCCGGTTTGCGTGGTCAAGGACGGCAAGCCAATTCCCTTCGATCCCAACGATACCAAGACGGTGGTCGATGGTGACCTCCTGGGCTCCTTTGAGATCAATCAGGTCCAGGTCAAACCTGCCCTGCAGGTCCTGTTCGATGAGGCCTCCAGCAAGTCCATCGCGGATTGGGCGAAGATTTGTGGCATCGCCGAATCCGACATTCTGACCCTGGCCAAGGAGTTCACCAGCCATGGCAAGAAGGCGGCGGCGGACATCCACCGCGGCGTTTCGCAGCACACCAACGGGTTCTTTAACGTAGGCGCCTGGTACTGCCTGAACCTGCTGAACGGTAACTTCGACTGGAAGGGCGGCATGGTCAAGCTCACTACGTATGACCAGGCCGGCACCAAGAAAGGCAAGCCCGTCAACACGGATACGTTCCCGGGCAAGCCTCCTGCCTTCGGCATCAGCATCATCCGCCATGGCGTCAAGTACGACAAGACCACACTCTTCAAGGGCTATCCAGCGAAGCGGCCCTTCTTCCCCTTGTCCTCCGACGTCTACCAGGAAGTCTGGGCCTCCATCGACGACGCCTACCCATACCAGACGAAAATCCTGATCCAGTACATGGGGTCGCCGGTCTACTCCCTGCCTGCCGGTCAGAAGGTCATCGCAATGCTCAAGGATCCGGCCAAGCTTCCGCTCTATATCTCATCGGATATCGTGGTTGGTGAGACGTCGCTGTACGCCGACTACATCTTCCCCGATGTCTCCTATCTCGAGCGTTGGGAGTTCCAGGGGTCGCATCCGAACATTGTGGAGAAGGTCCAGCCGATCCGCCAGCCCGTCATCACACCCATGACCGAGACAGTCAAGGTCTTTGGCAAGGAGCAGCCGCTCACGTTCGACAGCATGTGCCTCGCGTTCGCTGAGAAGCTGGGCCTGCCGGGGTACGGCAAGGACGCGTTCGGTCCGGGCCGGGACGTGACCAGTATCGACGAGTTCTACCTGCCCATGGTCGCCAACGTGGCCTTCGGCGACAAGGACGACGGCACCGACGCCGTACCGGATGCCGATGCCATGGAAATCGAGCTGTTCATCAAGTCCCGCAAGCACCTGCCCAAGACCACCTTTGATCCGGACCGCTGGAAGCAGATCGTGGGCGAGAAGCACTGGGCGAAGACGGTCTACGTGCTCAACCGGGGCGGCCGGTTCCAGGAGGCCGACAAGGCGTACAAGGGCGACCAGGTCGCCAACCCATACGCTGCCCAGATCGACATGTATCAGGAGAAGACCTACTTGGTGAAGGACTCGATGACGGGCAAGAATCTCCCGGGCATCCCGTCCTACATTCCGGCCTACGCCGACGCCCTGGGCAACAGCTTGTTGGGTGAGGAGAAGGACTTCCCGCTCAACCTGATCACCTGGCGCCCCATCCAGAATACGAAGAGCCGGACCTCGGGCAACTACTGGGTCTTGCCGATCGACCGGGACGGCGCCCTCTACGTCGCGGCCTCCGATGCGAAGGCGCAGGGGTTGGTAGACGGCGACCGGGTCAAGATCGTCTCCGCCTCCAATCCGGATGGAGTCTGGGACCTGGGGCCGCTCGGGAAGAAGCCCATGCTTGCCCTGGTGCGAGTGGTGGAAGGGATGCGGCCCGGCGTCACAGGGTATGCGCTGGGGTTCGGCCACTGGATGTACGGCTCCAGTGACATCACAGTCAACGGTCAGGTCATCAAGGCTGACCCGCGGCGAGCCCGGGGCGTGCACGGCAACGCCGCAATGCGGGTGGACCCGGTGCTGAAGAATGTGGCGCTTCAGGACCTGGCAGGCGGTTCGGTGGTCTTCTATGACTCCCGGGTCAAGCTGGTCAAGCAATAGGCGCAAACGCCAGGGCCGTCCTCCCACTTGGAGGACGGCCCGCGCCGGCGCCGAACTGAAGCGCAGCAACCAGCCACCCAGCAACTGCCCTAGCAGGAGGGCGCCCAGAAGGATCCGGGACATCGTTGGGAAGCCTGCTCGTTGGGTACCCTATCAGGGTGAGCGAAGGGAGCCGCTACGGAGCCCGAGTTGGGGTCGGGGCGCGTGGGGGGCGCTAGTGCAGCAGGGACTGAATGATCGCCCGCAAGGTTTCTTCAAGAAGGATGCGAATGACGGTCTCGAGGGCCCACTGATGCAGCACGGTGACTCACCCCTTGCGGAGCCGAGTCTCCCTTTCGCTCACCAAAATCATACCAGAACACCTGTGCGGATGGGCAACCGACCCGTCGTGAAGTTTCGACGGGTTTCGCACTGTCCACGGACATGGTCTTCACCCCCGATCGGGCCTGCAGGAACCGGCCATCCGGGAAGTGAAAGGGATCCGGGGGTAGCCGCCAGAGACCAGCACAATGCGATCCCGCAATCGCTAGACCCAAGCCATCCACAAGCACCGCGACGACAAGACACATCAGTCCATAGGCGCGCACTATCGGTACATATCCGCGCATTTACACGGCGGATTTAACGATTCCGGTCCACTTTTCACACGGTCACGATCACGGCGGGCGGGCTGCT
>DAHVXO010000093.1 GCA_027356675.1 Symbiobacteriaceae bacterium
ACGTTCGTTTCAAGCAGTTTGATGGTCTGGTAGCCGTGAGGGACGGCGGGTACGTAGTAGAACATCAGCCATACGCCAGTCAAGGTCAGGATCAGGAACATGAGCAGCGTAAGTCCGCCCAAACCCCACGTATAGCTCATCCGCACAGCGCGCCGGGGCAATTTCACCGGGTGCAGATGGAGCACCACGCTGTTCAGGATCACCAACACCTGGTTGCGCGGGGTATCCGGGTAATCGTTTCGATAGATAGACTTGTAGAGCGATGTGTTCTTGATCTTGGCCCATAGACCCACCGAATCAGCACCTCCCTCAGATGGGAGCCGAAGCTCCAAACCACGAGCCGAATAGAGCAGTTACGTCTGGCACGCACAGGTAGATCCTGCCGGTTACCTGAGCACAGATGGAAGGTGCCTGGGAGCGAAAACAACGGAATTAATTATACCCGCGAAAGATACGGTCATCAATCCAAAATGAGCTGGAAGCAGGGTGCTAATGGGAGAAATATGAGAGAGACCCTCTGCCGAAGTCGCCAGTCCCGGATAAGCCAAGCGGTCTTCCTGCCAAACCATATTATAGTTCTTTCTCCCCACCCAAATTCCTTTGGGGGACAGAGTTTCGATCACGCAAGGCGGTTAAAGTCTATCTTACCAGACGTTCTGCACCTTACTGCATCGGTGTTCCGTCCGATGACCCAGTCAGGCGCGCGCCTGAGATGGCCGCAGTCATTCCGGCCCGTCGGGTTCAGATTCTGTCGGATCAGAGGTTCGATGCCAGGTACCCAGACGAAGCGGGGTCGCTATTTTTTTTCGGCCGCACTTGCAATGGGGGACTGAGAATGCTAGCATTTCTCTCGGAATCCGTGTCGAGAAGGAAATGCAGGTATTCGCCCAGGATTTGGGCCGCACGCGGTCGGCAGTTACTTAGGACTATTGGGCATGGTCCCTAGGGTTAATACCCTATTAGTCGCACGGCCCCGATGTGAACCTTACGGCGTGAATCCGATTGAATGGCGTTTCATCCATATGGCATGATTAAGTGCAGATGAAAGGAAGGGGATTCCACATGAAGAAGATAGGTTTGCTTGCTCTCGTGGCTGTTCTGGCGCTTGGCCTGCTCGCCGGGTGCGGCGGTGGCGCCGGTGGCGCTACCAAGACCCTGACTGTGAACATGGGCGAGGGCGGTGCGTTCAAGTTCAACCCTGACACCCTCTCCGTTGCCAAAGGCGATACCGTCAACGTCACCATCGTGAACAAGGACTCCGCCCAGGCCCACACCTTTCTCCTGCCTGACTTCAACGTCAAGTCCACCCAGGTCGCTCCTGGCAAGACCGAGACGCTCAAGTTCACCGCCAGCAAGACCGGCAACTTCTCCTTTTACTGCGACGTGCCCGGCCACAAGGACGGCGGCATGACCGGTAAGCTCGAAGTCAAGTAAGATCACGTCCCCTACCAGGGCGGTTCCCCACCAGTGGGACCGCCTTTTGTGTGCACCGGCCAACGGTGCGTACCCGCAAAAAGGGAGGGACTTACGTCCCTCCCTTTTTTGTGCGAGATTGGTGGAGCTGAAGGGATTCGAACCCTCGACCTTCGCCTTGCAAAGGCGTTGCTCTCCCAGCTGAGCTACAGCCCCGATCGCGGTCGCTTAGCTATTGTAAACGCGATCGCCCCGCCATGTCAACGCGGATTCGCTGGAGACACAGCGTCCGCGCAACGGCGCCGCGCACCACTGCCCGGCACCGTCTCAACTCAGCTTATTTAATCACCAGAATTTCGTACCGAATCCTACCGTCGGGGGCGTCGACTTCGACCGTGGTGCCGACCTTCTGGCCCATGATCGCACGGCCGACCGGCGATTCGTTGGAGATGCGATTGGCCGTTGGATCGGCCTCCAGTGTGCCCACGATGGTGTATTCCAACTGGTCGCCGTACTCCAGATCCTTCAGTACGATGGATGAGCCCAGTGACACGACCGCGCTGCCTTCCACCGGTTCGTCGATGATCCGAGCATTGCGCAGAGTCTTCTCCAGCACCAAAATGCGGCCCTCGACAAAGGCCTGCTCGTTCTTGGCGTCTTCGTACTCCGAGTTTTCGGATATATCCCCGTACTCGCGCGCCTGCTTAATGCGTTCGGCCACCTCCAGGCGCTTCGCCGTCCGCAAGTGGATCAGTTCATGTTCCATGTGTTTGAGGCCTTCCAGCGAGAGGAGAACTTCCTTTTCGGACATGCCGTTCTCTCCTTTTTTGTTCCGGCAACTGCTCGGTAAAGTGGATTGCGTCCCCATTCCAGGGCTATGCGAGTATACGAGCGACTGCTCGCCTGGATGCGCACAGGACCCCCGAAATACGAAACCGCGATACGCTACAAGCACCGCACGGGTGGAATCCCGGCAGTGCTTGTGCATATTCTGCGCGATCTAATTATAGGGTCGACTCAAAAGACTGTCAATAATACTGTCAGAAGCTTACGCGCATGCGTGATGGCCCAAGTTCTCGCCCATTCCGGCCGGACGTTGCACAGCCATGACACGGGGTGCTACACTGCACCTGTACTGTCTATGGATAAAGGAGCAGGCCATCATGGACGCGTCCCAGACCCAGTCCGATATCGCACAACCGAAGGGCCCGCAAGACCTGCGGAAGCAAATTCTCACCCTGGCGATTCCCGTGGTGCTCGAGCAACTCCTGACCACCTTGACAAACATGGTGGACATGATGATGGTCGGCCACCTCGGTTCTGAGGCCGTTGCAGCCGTGGGGCTTTCCAATCAGCCCCTCTTCCTGTCGATGGCGATCTTCATGGGCATCGGCGTCGGCACCACAGCGCTGGTCGCCCGCCACACCGGGGCACGCAATGCAGAAATCGTAGAGTCCGTGACCCGCCAATCATTCTGGGTCGCACTGGTATCGGCAGTCGTCATTGCATATGTTTACTACCGGTTCGCGCCCTTCATAATCCGTGCGATGGGTGCGGAACCGACCGTGGAGCCCTTGGGCATCGCATTCATGCGATACTCCGGCCTAGGTTATGTCGCCATGCAGTGGTCCCAGGTCATGAGCGGTGCGCTGCGTGGCCGCGGCGATAGCATGACCCCACTGTACATCGGGATCGGGATTAATATCGTGAATGTGATCTTGGGCTATTCGTTGATCTACGGCTACCTGGGATTTCCGGTCCTTGGCGTCGTGGGGTCGGCCCTCGCCACTACCACCTCGCGGCTCGGCGGGGCCGTGGTCTACCTGGTCATCCTGTTGCGCAGCAACCACCCGGTGCGGCTGCGCCTGGCCAGCCTGCTGCGGCTGGACTTTCCCGTCATGTGGCGAGTGCTCCGGATTGGCCTGCCCGCCAGCGGCGAACGGGTCCTCCAGAGCATGGGCATGATCCTGTTTACACGCATCGTGGCAGGTTTGGGAACGCTTTCGATGGCGGCCCACCAGATCACCGTCAACGCCGAATCGATCTCTTACATGCCCGCGATCGGTCTGGCGACCGCCGGTACCGCCCTCGTAGGCCAGCGCTTGGGCGCCCGGGACGATCAAGGCGCCGTGTCGGTTGCGAAGGAGACCCTGCGGATCACAATGATTGCGATGGCCAGCATGAGCCTGGCCTTCTTCTTCCTTGGCAAGCCCTACATGAGCCTCTATACGAATGACCTTGAAGTCCGTGCCCTGGGGGTTCAGATGCTGGCAATCGCAGCCGCGGCACAAATACCCATGGGCATTTCATTTGCCATGAGCGGAGTTCTACGTGGCGCAGGCGATACACTCTTCATGATGGGCGTCACCATGATCGGTGTCTGGGCGGTACGGCTAACCATCACCGGCGGGTTGACTCACTATCTGGGTTGGGGGCTGGCAGCCGCTTGGGCCTCCATGTTCTTTGATTGGTCCTTCCGCGGGGCCTGTGCCTACTGGCGCTTCCGCTCCGGGGTGTGGAGTTCCGTCAAGGTCTGAGTGCCGGGGTCATCGATAAAGGTCTCGCACGAGTCTGGCGACACGTCTGTCAGGTCGTCGGACTCGCTGTTTTCGTGCGGATGCCTGAGAGCGCTGTCCAGGAAGTCGTGGAGGACGGCTCGCATCTGTTCGGGCGTCTCGGTCTGGTTGACGCGGTTGCGGGCCTCGGCGGCCCCCCACAGCCCCTTCAGATACCAGGCAGCATGCTTGCGCATCTCCCGCACCTCCAGATGAGCGCCCTTGTAGGCGATCATCATGTCGAGATGGCGAATCGCGAGGGTCACCCGCTCCGTCACACCAGGTTCGGGGAGCAATTCGCCAGTCTCGAGGTAGTGGACCATGCGCCCGAACAGCCAGGGATTTCCCATAGCCGCCCGCCCGATGGCGAGTCCGGCGCAGCCGCTCGTGCGGAGTCGGTGAGCCGCCTGCTGCGGGGTGGACACATCGCCATTGCCGAGGACCGGGATCCGCACTGCCGCTGCCACCCGGGCGATCACATCCCAGTCGGCGGTTCCGCCGTATTGCTGCTCGCGGGTCCGCCCGTGCACAGTGAGCATTTGAGCGCCCGCAGCCTCTGCCCGCTGGGCAATCTCCACCGCGTTGACCGAGGACGCATCCCAGCCGATGCGGAGCTTGACCGTCACCGGGAGCGGTGCAACCGCCCGGACCACTTGCCGGACGATCGCTTCGGCCGTGTCCGGCTCCTTGAGTAGCGAGGAGCCGCCACGACCCTTTGTGATTTTCGGGGCCGGGCAGCCCATATTGATATCAATCAGATCAGGACGCTGCAAGTCCACCACGCGAACTGCTGCGCGAGCCATGGTGTCGGCGTCGGCGCCGAAGAGTTGAATCCCGGCCGGGCGTTCCTGGTCAAGGAGTTCAATCATCTCGTGCGTGCGGCGGCTGTCGAAGAGAATCGCCTTGTCGCTGACAAACTCGGTGACCACCAGCCCGCAACCCTTCTCCTTGCAGAGCAGTCGGAAGGGCCAGTTGGTGACGCCGGCCATCGGGGCGAGGGCGAGGGGACGCTGGATTGTAAGCGAACCGAGGGTAATCGGCTGCAGAAGCGGTTCCGGCACGACAGTCACCTCCTTGCGTGCGCGTGGGATGAAGCTTATTATACCCAGAACCCTGGGGAGCGGTCTACATAATCGGTGGGCATGCCGCTGGCAGGAATTTGGCGGACGTAGTGGAAATACTGCCGAAAGTATGTTCGTACGGAGGACACGCCGTGGCGACTCCACTCATCAGCCTCACACAGGCCAACCGGTTCCTGCTCAGCCGGCAGCATCTGCTCCAGTCCTGCGATGACCCCGTTGGCGCAGTGCGGGATGCCTGTGGACTGCAGGCGCAGATACCCTCCACCCCGGCGGCTTCCTTACGCGCCCGCGTCCGTGGGTTCGCACTGGCCGACTACGACCGGCTTGTGGCCGTGGACCGCAACCTGGTGCGGACGTGGGCGATGCGGGGGACGGTGCATGTGGTACCGTCCGACCGGTTGGCCATGTATACAAGGGTCTACGAGCCCCATCCGTGGCCCCAGGCGGGTCTCGCCAAGACCCTGGAGTTCTTGGCCGATGGACCGCTCACCCGAGCGGGCCTGGCGCAGCGGGCCATGTCCAACCTGGGAATACCCCCGGACGAGGCGGAGCGAATGTTTAGCCCGTGGGGCGGCATTCTGCGTAGCCTGGCCGCGCAAGCCCTGACCGTGCATGTGCCGGTGGAGGGGCCGGATGTGCCCGTCGCCCGCACGGTGGATTGGCTTGGGTACGAACCGGAGCCTACGGCCGTGGAAGGCCTCGAAGACGCCCTGCTGCGCGACTATCTGCACGGGTATGGCCCCGCCGCCCTGCAAGACTTCGCGTACTTCACATTGTTCAGTGCCACCCGGGTGCGGGCGATCTTCGCCCGGGCAGCGGACCTGGTGGCGGTCAAGGTGGAAGGCTCCCGGCACCCACAGTTTGTGCTGGCCGAAGACCTTCCGGCACTGCTGGCGACGACGGGAGCCGAACACGCGCCGGTCCAGCTGCTGCCCCGCTTCGACTCGCTGCTACTCGCTTACAAGGACAAGGCCAGGTTGCTGGACGAATCTCAGCGCACGCAGGTCTTCCGAATTGCCGCCCAGGTCGAGGCGACTGTCCTGGTTGGTGGCCGGGTCGCCGGCACGTGGACCGCCAGGCGCACTGCGCGCGAACTGCGCTTCAGGTATTTCCCGTTTACGCGGCGCGCGGCAGGTCCGGTGGAACGCGAAGCCAGGCGCCTGGCCGACTGGTACGGCCTGGAGCGCCTGGCATTCCAAGTCGAGACCAAATAAGGGGGAACGACACTGCGATGATCCAGGCGAGCACGGACGTGACCAAGCCTTTGCTTAGGCATGGTCCTCCGTGGGTTGTAGGATTTTGTGCTCGATCACGTACATTCTAACGGCAAATCATACGGTTGCCTATGGTGGATCAACTTGTTACCATGAACATGGTGGGATTCGTGATGGGAGGGGGATGGTCATGCGCCTTCGCTACCTGGGGCACGCGGCCTTCGAACTGACGGAGGGCCAGACGAATCTGTTGATCGACCCGTTCATTACTGGCAACCCGCTCTGCCCTGTGAAGGCTGAGGACCTGCATCCGCAATACATCCTCGTGACGCACTTCCATGGGGACCACGTCGGTGACGCCGAACAGATCGCGAAACGCACCGGCGCAACAGTCATCAGCACATACGAGGGCGCTTCCGAATTGGCGGCCAAGGGCGTCAAGATCCATGGCATGGCACTGGGCGGCAAGTTCAAGTTTCCGTTCGGCACGGTGCGGGTGACCATGGCATTCCATGGCTCAGGCGTGTCCGGCGGTCACGCGGCCGGGTTCGTCATCAACATCGGCGGCAAGCGCGTATACCACTCCGGCGACACGTGCCTCTTCAGCGATATGAAGCTCCTGAACGGCGTGATTGAGGAGCCTGGCATCGACGTGGCTCTGCTGCCAGTGGGCGATAACTTCACCATGGGCGCAGCAGACGCGGCCATCGCAACGGAATGGATTGCCCCGAAGGTGGTCATTCCGATGCACTGGGGTACCTTCCCCGTCCTGGCTCCGGACGCAAGTGATTTTGCGGGCCGCGTTGCCAAGTTGAGCGGCACGAGGGCTGTGATCCTGCAGCCCGGGCAGACACACGAGTTTTAGTGCCACCCCGAACAAAAGGGCAGATGCCGGTGAACGGCATCTGCCCTTGGGCGTTAGTGCTCGATGGGGATCGGCAGTGGCCCCGGGAAGAATGCCACCCCAATCGCGTCTGGCCCGGTGTGCGCACCGAGGCTGGGGTTTACCCGTACGACCTCGAGCATGACCGGGGATAGCCGGTCGTGAATGACCTTGATCAGCCAGTCCACATCCGCCTGGCAGTCGCCGTGCATGATCATACAAGTGACCGGAGCGCCTTCGCCGAGCCGGTCGACCATCGTATCGACGATGTTGCTAATGGCCCCGCGGAACGAGCGTGCGCGTCCCGTTGGCGCGTAGGTCCCCGTGACCTTATCGACTGTGATGATGGGACGCACACCAAGGAGGCTGCCCATGTACCCGGCCACCCGTCCGATGCGGCCGCCCCGGCGCAGGTAATCCAGCTTATCGATGGTGTAGAGCATATCCGTCTTCTGGCCCACCAGGTTGGCCAGGGCGATGATCTCTTCCGGGTTCTTGCCCTCCCGGGCCGCGTGCGCGGCAACGATCACCTGCAAGGCCATGGCACCGGATAGGGTTCCCGTATCCACGATGCGGATATCGGCGTCGGGCAGCATCGCCCGAGCCGTGCGGGCGCTGGCGATCGAACCGCTGAGCCCACCGGACAGGTGGAAGGAGAGAATGGGGAGGCCTGCCTGGGCGGCATCGGTGTACGCGATGAGGAAATCTCCCGCCGATGGCTGGGATGTACTCGGGAACTCACCTTGCGCCCGCAGACGCCGGTAAAAGTCCGCCGGGGCGATGTCCACCCCGCTGACGAGTTCCTGGGAACCGAAACGGACCATCAGCGGTACAACCTTAATCCCTAACTGCTGAGCAGCGCCATCCGGCAGGTCTACCCCACCGTCGGTCATGATCAATACCGAGCCAACCGCTGCCATCCAAAATCCACCTCCTGGAGCTTGCGAACCGCTCTCACGCGCATCCCAATCATAGCGTCCCTGAGCTTACGCCCACATCTCCCCGGAGGTTCATGCACTCAATCGAAGCGACCGTCCCAGTGGGACGGTCGCTATGCCTGGCGATATGGACCGATCGGACCATTGGGTCAGACCAGGTTCAACTCCTGGGCAATCAGCACAGCCTGAACCCGGTCACGAGCGTTCAATTTGGCGAAAATGGCCCGCACATGATGCTTGACAGTTCCGAGACCGATATAGAGTTTCTCCGCAATATCCTGATTCGTGGCGCCTGAGGCCATCAGACGCAGCACCTCCGCCTCCCGGTCGGTGAGCGGCTCCGAAAGCGGTTGAGCCTTGGGCCGGCCGCCAGCGAGGCCCGACAAGCGGGTGAACTCCTTGAGGAGGCGCGCTGTGATTTGCGGTTGCAGCAATGCCTCGCCCTTGGCCACAGTCCGAATCGCGTGGGACAGTTCGTCATACTCGGCATCCTTGAGCAAATAGCCGCGGGCACCTGCCGCCAGGCCCTCGAATATATACTCCTCATCGTCGAAAGTCGTCAGGATGATGACCGCTGCACGGGAGCAGCGCCGGGTGAGTTCGCGAGTCGCTGCCACACCATCCATGCCGGGCATCCGCACGTCCATCAAGATGACGTCCGGGTCCAGCGCCTGGGCCACGTCCAGGGCCTGCTGCCCGCTCTCGGCCTCACCAACGACGATCATATCCGCATTGCGGTTGAGCAGCCCAGCCAGCCCCTTTCGGAGCAGCGACTGGTCATCGACCATCAAAATACGGATTTTCGAATCAGCCATATTTAGGCCTCCAATGGCAGCACCAATTTAACTTCAAAACCCCCACCCGGATGGACCCCCGCTGTAAACACGCCCTGTAAGGCGTCTGCCCGTTCGCGCAGCCCGACCAGGCCAAATCCGCCCACATCGGCTGCGATGGCCGGCCCTGTATCATCGTTCGTGATCACTAACAGTACGTGATCACGCTCCCGCCTTAGCAGGATCTCCACATGCCTGGCCCTTGCGTGCTTCTGGATATTCGTTAAGCTCTCCTGTACCGCCCGATATAATGTAATGCGTGCATCGGTCGTAAGCGGGGAGAAGTCGCCGCTGACCTTCAGGTCCACCGTTGCCCCGCTCCCAGCTCGCCAGGCCGCTACGAGTTTCGCCAGGGCCTCGGGCAGGGGGTGATCGAAGCGCTCTAAAGCAGCGCCCATGCCGAGACCGGCGTTAATCGCGGAGTTCACGATCCCGATCGCACTGCGGATATGCTGGCGGGCCGTATCCGGCTCCTCATCCGCCAATTCCTCGACATACTGCAACTCCACAATCGCAGTGGTCAGGTGATGGCCCAACGAATCGTGGATCTCACGGGCCATGCGAATCCGCTCCCGCGCAATCGCCATCCGGCGGACCTGCTGGAGCCGGACCTCGAGCAAGTGGTTTACCTGGGCCATCTGCTGCGCGTATAGCGTCGCCTGATGGCGCGCCTCTACCTGGCGCCGGGTCATGAACGCCATGACCCCGCTGAAGAAGTACATGACGCCGAAGGCAGCGACAAGGGATATGAAGTACTGAATCTGTCCGATGAACAGACCTGTGGTCCAGAGCGCTACGGCCACCAACAAAATCGGAAAAACGAAGGACGCTACCAGCCAACGGTTCATGAGCGGCACCAGGAAGACGGATTGAGCTGCGACAATCATGAACAGATGGCTCATCAAGGGTTCGCCCGATAGCCGGACTAGCCAAACAATCAATCCGGCCTGCACCACCAGCAGTAGCGTACGCCAACGCGGCCAGACTACCACGACGGTGCCGCCGTATGCCGCCAGCAGTCCAAGGCCGGCACCCAGTAGCGGAGCCCACCGGGCAACGCCGCCCACGAGCGCAGAAGCCACCATAACGCCCGTAGTGACCACGATGATTGCCAGGTTCCAAACGTGATACATGCTGATGGGATCCATCACCACGTCCCCAGTCGCCATGGTGGGTGGAGCATTCAGCTCCTCGTCCGCGTCGTCAGCGCTGGGTTCACCGGGACGCAGGGTGCGGACGGCCTCGCGCACAGTGGTCAGCACATCCTTGGCCTTGAGCCTGGCAGTGCGAGCGTTGGGTCGGTTGAGCACCACTTCCGCGTCCAACAACCTAAATAGATGGGCCCGCACCGATTCCAGCCGCGCCAGCAGGTCAGCAAAGATCGTCCGCGCAAGGCGCTCACGCTCCTCGACCTCGGAGAGCGACTCAACCGTAAGATCGTATTCCCGCAGCGTCTGGTGACGCTCGTCGACCCCTGCTAGCAGTTCGTGGGCCACCTGCACCTGCCGCTCCTGCTGCACGGTCGTGAACGTTACCACAGCCGCAAAGATCAGGTAGCCAAGATACATGCCAATGATTGCGACCTTGCTCGCTCCCGGGTCATGCGGGGAGATGACCAGGTAAAGAATCAGCCAGAGCGCCCCCACCGTACCGAGAAACGGTGCCCAGCGCCGGACCGGGGACACATAAACCGCCTGGACGGCAACGACGAAGAAGAGAAACCGGGTGAGGCCGCCGTCCAAAACATAGATCAGGCTGACGAACACGGTCTGTATGATAAGATAGCCTTGGAGGAAGCGCGTCGATCGCTGCGGATTATATACCCGCAGCCGTGACCAGGTAAACAGATAGATGAGCGCAATCAACCCGGCCACACCGTAATTTAGTTCGCTCCGCGCTTCACCGGGCGCGGCCGCAGAGAGCGGCGTCGCCACCGGCAAGAGCGCCAGCATGAGCGCTACAAACCCGTTGATCGCATGGGGATACCCGGTGTGAAACAGAGCGTCCAGGAAACGCGAGCCTTTGGTTTGCGCCATGTCCATGCACCTATTCTACACGCATTCGGTTAGACTGCGAATCTGTGATCGATACTGGTCATATTGGGTGCAGTTGTGCACTTCCAGACGATTTACTGACCAGAGTTAATGGTCTACAATTGTTCATGTCTAAGAACCTTTCTATCCCGCGTGGGTCTTCACCCACTGGATAATGAACACCAAAGGATTAGAGGGATGGGCAAATGACGACCTGGAAAGATCCGTTCATGTCCAAGGACTCCTTCGACACCGGCTCCGGCAAGGCGATCATCTACCGCCTCAGCAGCCTCGAGAAGGCCGGACTCACGAAGGTAGCCAAGCTGCCGTTCGCGATCCGGATACTGCTGGAGAACCTTCTCCGCAACGCCGACGGGTTCCTGGTGACCGAGGAAGATGTCAAGGCTCTGGCTGGTTGGAAACCCGGCCCCCTGCCTGCGAAGGAGATCCCCTTCATCCCATCGCGGGTCGTGCTGCAGGACTTCACCGGCGTTCCCGTTGTCGCTGACCTCGCGGCCATGCGCTCTGCCGTCACCAAGCTTGGTGGGCAGGCAGAGCAGATTAACCCCTTGGTACCCGTTGACCTGGTCATCGACCATTCCGTGCAGGTCGATGCCTTCGGCGCCGAGTGGGCCTACAAGTTCAATGTGGATCTCGAGTATGAGCGCAACCGGGAGCGGTATGTGTTCCTGAAGTGGGCCCAAAAGGCCTTCCAGAACTTCCGCGCCGTTCCGCCCGGGATGGGCATTATTCACCAGGTCAACCTGGAGTATCTGTCTCCGGCCGTTCATCTGCGGGAGATTAAGGGTGAAAAGGTTGCCCTGCCCGACACTGTCGTCGGCACCGACTCACATACCACCATGATCAACGGCCTGGGCGTTCTGGGCTGGGGCGTCGGCGGCATCGAGGCCGAGGCGGCCATGCTGGGGCAGCCCTCCTACATGTTGCTTCCAGAAGTCATCGGCTTCAAGCTGACCGGCAAGCTCCCCGAGGGCGCTACTGCCACCGACCTGGTCCTGACCGTCACCCAGATGCTCCGCAAGAAGGGCGTCGTCGAGAAGTTCGTCGAGTTCTTCGGGCCGGGCCTCAGCCAACTGTCGCTGGCCGACCGGGCAACCATCGCCAACATGGCTCCCGAGTATGGCGCCACCATGGGCTTCTTCCCGGTGGACGAAGTGACAATCGAGTTCCTGCGTCAGACCGGCCGCGACGCCGCCCAGGTCAAGCTGGTTGAGACCTACTGCAAGGAGCAGGGCCTCTTCCGGACCGACAGTATGCCCGATCCTGAGTTCACTGACGTGCTCGAGTTGGACATCTCCACGGTGGAGCCCAGCCTCGCCGGACCGAAGCGCCCGCAGGACCGGGTCGTTCTCAGCCAGGTGCGGGATTCCTTCGCGAAGGCCATGAAAGAGATGGGCAAGGACGGCGGCGGTGTCGCCGTGGCGACCAAGACCGGCGTCGCGCATGGCTCTGTCACCATCGCAGCCATTACATCCTGCACGAATACCTCCAACCCCTCGGTCATGCTGGGGGCTGGCCTGGTAGCCCAGAAGGCCGTTGCCAAGGGCCTCAAAACGAAGCCCTGGGTCAAGACCAGCCTGGCACCCGGATCGCGAGTCGTCACTGATTACCTGACCGCCGGCGGCGTCATGCCTGCCCTGGAGGCCCTGAACTTCCACGTGGTCGGCTACGGCTGCACCACCTGCATCGGCAATAGCGGCAGCCTGCCGGACGCCGTCGCAAAGGATGTCCAGGAGAACGACCTGGTCGTCTCCGCCGTCCTCTCCGGCAACCGTAACTTCGAGGGCCGGGTCAATCCGCTGGTCAAGGCGAACTACCTGGCCTCCCCGATGCTCGTCGTGGCGTACTCACTGGCGGGCACCGTGGATATCGATCTCACCACCGAGCCGCTCGGCACCGGGTCTGACGGGCAACCCGTCTACCTGCGTGACATCTGGCCGACCGCCGAGGAAGTTCGGACGGGCGTCGCCAAGGCGCTGAAGCCGGAGATGTTCACCACCCAGTACGCCACCGTGTTTGCCGGCGACGAGAACTGGCAGGCGCTGAATGCCCCCACGGGCGCCCTGTATGCCTGGGATGAGGCTTCCACTTACATTCAGGAACCACCATACTTCGTCGATATGCCCGAGGTCCCGGCGC
>DAHVXO010000102.1 GCA_027356675.1 Symbiobacteriaceae bacterium
TTATCCACGTGTTACTCACCCGTCCGCCGCTAGGGGATTGCTCCCCCCGCTCGACTTGCATGTCTTAGGCACGCCGCCAGCGTTCGTCCTGAGCCAGGATCAAACTCTCCAGTAAAGATCTTCGTCTAACCCCGCTCCCTCCCGGGCTCGGGTTCAACTATCCTCTTACCTTCGCAGCTTGTGGCTCGAAGTTATTGCTGAATCCTCTATGTGATGACTCAGCCCTTTTTAAGCTGTCTTCCTCACCTCAGGCACACTGTTCAGTTTTCAAGGATCGATGCGGGTTTTTCGAGTGTGCGCGGCCGGCTTTTCGGACAGCCCCGCTTCCCGGCCGCAATTTCAGATCTTAGCAGAGGCTCTCGTCTTAGTCAAGCCGGCAAATCATTCCGGCTCACTATTCGATTGCGCCCTCGCACCGATTTTTTGTACCGCCGTCCAACGGCGACAAGATTTAGTCTACCACGCCCGCGTGAGTCAAACAAGACGGGAATTGTGTCCGCGCCAGGTTATCCTTCCCGGAGACATCCAGACCATGCCAAGATGCCCAGACGACTTGAATTTCGGTCTTCGTCTTGGGTTGGCGGCTCACAAGCTAGCGCCGCTGGCCGGTAACGGGCATGGGCGGGCGCATTGCCGCAATTTCGATGGCCGACCAGGTGTAGGGAGCGGTCGCCACGGACCGGTTGCCCGCAAGAATGCGGTTGCCCAATTCCACCACACGAGGGCTGGTCAGCGTATCCATCTTGGCATTCCAATTGGGGACAACCAGTGACATAAGAGCCGTCATTCGCTGCGGGTCCATGGGCGTGCGGTGCGTGGACGGGTTAGCCGCTGCTACATGAAACCCCGCCGCCGCCAGCGTCACCGCTACTTCAAACGGGCTTGGCAGGTTGGGGATTTCAAGGGCATCAGCACGCCCTATGAGGAGTCGAGCGGCAATCACCATGGCCTCAAACCACTCCCAGCCACAAGGCGCCGAGGCGCTCACCAAGAGAAGACGACCGCCCGGCTTGAGCACCCGCAGCATTTCCCTGGCGGCCTGTAGGCGGTCGGTGAACCAGTGGAAGGCTGAGCTGCAGATGACCACATCAAAGGTCATGTCGGGGAAAGGTAGGTGCTCGGCATCCGCGACCAAAAAGCGGGCCGGAAGGCCTAGGCTCGCTGCCTTGGGGATCGCTCGCATAACCATGTTGGGTGCGATGTCAACCCCGATCGCCAGGCTTGGCCGGCCCGACTGCTGCAGCGCCTCAAACAGGGCAATTCCCGTGCCGGTGCCCACATCCAGAATTGACGCGCCGGCCGGCACCGGAAACTGCGATAAGAGCCGCCGCACTCCGGCGACGTAGGAGGGGCCGACCAGCTCGTCGTAGAGAAGCGCTGAGCGATCATACCCCTGCGCCAGCGTGGCCTTCTGCAACGACATCCAAAACCACCTCGGCCTAGTTTATGGCGGCCGTGGCTTATGTGACCTTCCCATGCACACAGGCTCAGAAGAAATGCCGTGTTAGGCGCTGGTGCCAAATAAAGAACCGCACCATCACTGGCGCGGCATTCATTTGGTAGCCCTAAGGGGATTCGAACCCCTGTCACCGCCGTGAGAGGGCGGCGTCCTAGGCCACTAGACGATAGGGCCAAACATTATCGAAGAAATTGGCTGGGGATCCTGGATTCGAACCAGGACTAGATGATCCAGAGTCATCCGGGCTACCGTTACCCCAATCCCCAACACATCGGTCAAGCAAAGACGATTATAACAGAGCACCCTAACTCACGCAAGCGCCCTTGCGCAGCAAAATCCGGACAACCCCGTGCAGACCGGCACTCTACAGTACCGCGTCCAAACGCTTCAGAACCTCATCCCGGCCAAGCAAGGCCATCGTTTCAAAGAGCGGTGGACTGACCGTTCGCCCGGTTACGGCGACACGCACCGGCTGAAACACGGCTTTCGGTTTCAAGCCGAGCTCTTCAACCAGTCTTCGGCTTGCTGCTTCTGCGTGCTCGGCATCGAACTCGGGAATCTCAGCCAAAAGCTCCCTCACCTGCCGCAGCCAGACTCGGCTGTCCGCTGTCAGCAGCTTGGCCGCATCGGGGGCGATAACGATCTGGTCTTGGAAAAAGAAGTCCGTCATTCCCGGGATTTCAGCCAACGTCTTGATTCGCTCCTGGACCGTGCTCATGATCTTGATCAGACGGTTCCACTGCTCCGGTGAGGAGTCGTCCCGAGCCAAGGCGCCTTTCTGAAGGAACGGCAGCGACCGCCGGGCCAACTCTTCAAGGGAGAGATTGCGGATGTAGTGACCGTTCATCCAGTCAAGCTTGTCCGGGTCGAATACGGAGGGAGCTTTGGTGACGCGATCCAAGTGAAACTGCTCAACCATTTCTTGCTTGGTCAGAAACTCACGCCCATCCTCAGGCGTCCAGCCCAAGAGAGCCATGAAGTTGAGCAGCGCCTCGGGCAGATAGCCGCGATCGCGGTAGTCCCCAACAAACGCGTCGCCGTTGCGCTTCGACAGCTTGGCGCGATCCTTCCCCAGAATGTGGCCGATGTGGCCAAGGCGCGGTGGTTCCAGGCCAAGAGCCTGGTAAATCAAAAGCTGTTGCGGGCTGTTGGAGATGTGGCCTTCACCGCGAATGACATGGGTGATCTTCATAGTTACGTCGTCGATAACCACCGCAAAGTTGTAGATGGGGATACCGTTCGACCTGACGATGATGAAGTCGCCGATACTGTCCGTCGGCGTCTCGATGGGGCCGCGGACAAGGTCGTCGAAGACCACCCGCTCGCCGTCGGGCACGCGGAAACGAATCACAGGCTTGCGGCCCTCGGCCTCGCGTTGGCGTCGCTCTGCATCCGTCAGGTTGCGGCACTTGCGGCTATATTGATAGACTGCGCCCTTCGCCTGTGCCTCTTTGCGCTCCGCCTCCAGCTCTTCGGGACTGCAGTAGCAGTAGTAGGCGTGACCGCTGTCCAGAAGGCGCTGCGCGTAATCACCGTACATGTGCAGGCGCTCCATCTGGCGGTAGGGGCCATAGTTTCCGCCCACGTCGGGACCCTCGTCCCAGTCCAGGCCCAGCCAGCGCATCTCCTGGTAGATGACCTCTTCCCATTCCGGCCGGCTCCGTTCCTGGTCCGTGTCTTCGAAGCGGAGAACGAAGGTGCCGCCCTGACTGCGCGCAAACAGCCAGTTGAACAGGCCCGTGTGGAGGTTGCCCACATGGATGGGGCCTGTGGGACTGGGGGCAAGCCGGACGCGAATAGGGGATGCCATCTGGACCAACTCCGTCTCGTTTGTTGACAAAAACAAAAGGCCCTCACCCCAAAGGGGCGAGAGGCCACTCCCACAGGGCGGTGCTTGCTCCTCGTCAGGGCCTTTGCACGTATCGACAACTATTATAACGTAATCGGCCGGGCTTGCAAGGCGACCCGGCGGAACGTGTCGTTCCTTGGAGGCTCTTGCCTCGCGACGGCTCTAGCCGTATACCCAATACTTGAGGAGAACTATCAGCACCAACCCTGGAACCCCCAGTACTCCTACCAGGAGAGCTGTGGTCGGGTTGAGTGGCAGCGTGAAGCCCAAGAAACCGCCGATCCAGTTGAGGACCCACAGAGCTGCGCCGCCCAAAAGGCCGTTGATCGCCAGGGTAAGCGTCCACCGCAGAGGCGTATAAAGCACACGAGCCACGGCATAAACCAGAAGCAGCCCAAAGGCGTAAGCGAGAAGGGTCGTCCACTGCATAGGCCCACCCCCGTAGTCGTCACGCTATGTATACGGGGGGACCGCGGGGCTTATGCTTGCGACGTGGTACCGAAGCCAGGTGCGTTGCTGCGGGCTTTACGCAGCAGATACATATACTTAGTTTCCGCCGCCTCGACCAGGTAGATAGCATGGTCAACCAGATCGGGATCCGACACACTCTCGAAGTAGGACTTGGCGGCCAGCCAGTCCTGCCGCGCTTGCTCCACAAGCTCCATGAAGCTGGGGTTGGCCGAAGCCGGTACCGGCGCCAAACCGAGGTCGTCGGCAACGAGCCGTTGCGGCCATACAGTCAAAGCCTTGAGGAAAGCTTCCTTCACAAGAACCACCCGTTCGTCGCAGAAACTTACAGGGAAAGGTATGCCCTGCATCGTGTCTCGTAGTATCGCCAAAAATTGGCGCTGCCTATACCTCAAACAAGAAGACCGGCCTTCTCGCGGGAAGGCCGGTCGAGCTTGTCTTTCTTTGGTTTTCTTCATCGCAGCTTAAAAGGGCGGTTCAAGAAGCGGATTGCCTCAGACTTCCCTGCGTCCTTCCAGGGCCTTGCCAAGGGTCACCTCGTCTGCGTACTCGATGTCCCCACCCACCGGAAGTCCTCGGGCCAGGCGCGTCACTCGCAATCCCATGGGCTTCAGAAGCCGTGCCAGGTACATGGCAGTCGCTTCCCCTTCGATATTGGGGTTGGTGGCTAGAATCACTTCACGCACCTGTCCATCTCCAAGCCGGGAGAGCAACTCCCTGAGGCGGAGGTCGTCAGGGCCGATGCCCTCCATGGGTGATATGGCTCCTTGAAGAACGTGGTAGAGGCCCTTATACTCACGGGTGCGCTCCAAGGCCACCACGTCCCGCGGCTCCTCCACCACGCAGATGAGCCCGCGGTCACGCCTTGTGCTGGAGCAAATGCTACAGGGGTCTTGATCCGTCAGGTTTTGGCAAACGGTGCAGTACCGGACCTTTTCCCTGGCGACCAGCATGGCTTCCGCCAGAGTCTGCACCTCCTCGCGCGGCGAGAACAGCAGGTGAAAAGCCAGGCGTTGAGCCGTCTTGGGCCCGATGCCGGGTAGCTTGGTCAGCTCGTCAATCAGCCGGGCGATGGGCTGGGCGTAGTACATGGAGCTAGAACATCCCAGGCAGTTTCATGCCGCCCGTGATTTTTGCCATCTCAGCTGAGGCCATCTCCCCAGCGCGGCGCAGCCCTTCGTTGACTGCCGCCAATACCAGGTCCTGGAGCATTTCCACATCGTCGGGATCGACGGCCTCGGGCTTGATCGTGATGGATTTGAGCTGCTGCTTCCCCGTCACCACCACCATCACCATGCCACCGCCGGCGGTTGCCTCCACCGTGCGCTCTGCCAACTCGTCCTGCAGCTTTTGCATGTTGGTCTGCATTTGCTGCA
>DAHVXO010000103.1 GCA_027356675.1 Symbiobacteriaceae bacterium
GGTCTTGGCGGCGAACTGCTGTAACTCGCGCAGGAAGGTTCCAGCCTTCTCCGCCGAACCCAGCATCGTCTCGAAGCCGATCCGCGCCCGTTCCATGTCCGCATTGAATTTGACGCCTATGCCAGCGGTCGCCACCGCAGCTACGGCGGCCATCGCCGAGCCCCAACGCGCGGCCGTGGTGACCATTGATCCAACGGTCTTCCCAACACGGTCAAACGACGATGACATTTCTCTCGTTTTGCGGTCCACCATTTGGCTGGCCACTACAATGCGGGATTGAGCCTCTTTTAGTGACTTATCGAACCGGTCCATCCTCAAAGCCAACTCCGCGTAGATCGACCCGAGGTTTTGCGACAAAGAAATTACCTCCTCGCCAGTTGCCCAGCAGGAATTTTCGTGAATCGCATAAAATACATAAAATAGTCACCTAAAATAATCACAGAGGTGGAGAGCTTGAAGCCCAGTGAGCGCCACGCCGAGCGGGAGCGACGCCTCGATGAAAAGTACAAGGCGATGTTTGGTAAAGAGCGCCCAAAAGGCGGATTAATCGGCGCATTTGTTCATGGTCTTCAAGAGGGGCTGCAAATGCGCCCATCCACTGCCAGCGCCCAAAAGGAGGGTAACTCTATGCAAGAACCAAAAAAAAGTGGCTGGAACTGGTGGGCATTTCTCTTTGGACCCCTTTGGTACTTCTACAAGGGCATGCTGGGTAAGGGAGCGCTCCTGTTCCTGCTGAGCCTAACAGGCATCCTTGCCCCATTCATGTGGATTTACGCGGGCCTGAAGGGCAACGAAGATTATTATCTGCGGTGGAAGCAGGTTCACGGCGCCTAAAGCCCACCCTCGGCGTCCTTTGGTAAAATGGGTTGGAGGGAAGCCGAGTGACTTCTAGGGATGAACTCCTGGGCCGCCTATACTTCGTGTTGGGTCACCGATTAAAGAAATTGCGGGATGAGGAAGACATAATTCGCCGACAAGTCCGAATTCAAGCGGACGAAGCCGAGCGGCTGAAACAAAAAAGATTCTGGGCCGGGGTTAGACGCTTCCTCATCGGTCTAGCACTCATAGCTCTTCTCAGGTGGCTCGGCGTGCTCCGTTAGAGGATTTCATCTCCCGCCTCGACCACCGGTCCCTTGCCCTCTTCCAGGTACCGCATCCAGAGCATTGCGGCTTCATCGAAAAGGTAAGCCTCCAGGCCCGACAGACCGGCCAGGAGGCTACTCGGTCTCACCCCCCAGGCTTTCGCCGTTGCCAGGAGCGGAATCATTGCCTCTGTCTTGCCGACGAAAGGATGCAGTCTTCTGCAACCCCTTGGTCACGTGCTCGAAGATCGCCATTTTTTGCAGCAGCGTGAGCGGTGCGACCTCGGTAGTGATCTGCTCGTAGGTCGGTTCGACCAGAGCCTCACGTGCAAGGGCGTCAAGAATGGGCAAGAACGGGATTACATCTTCAGGCGAGGTCTGGGCATTTCTCGAAGGTGCCTCTCCTTCGAACGCTTCGCGGACCTTTCCGGCCAATATGGGAGGCAACGGTCCTGCCGCCAGGAGCTGTGCCGTCAGATCCACGGGCCGCACCCGCACGTTGATCTCTGAACCTTCGATCCAGTCCGGAATGGTGATAATCTCGCCTTGGACCCGCTTCTTCATTGCCTCGAGCCTCGTGACTTGCTTTTCCATCCATCATTCCTCCTTTGAACTGTGAAGGGCGGCCAGGTGCCGCCCTCAAATTTCGGTATCGGGTCATGATCTACGCGAGCGCGGCCGCGTGATCGTTGAGCATCTTATCGGCAACCCGGATCGCGTCCTCCAGTCGGCCGGCGGCTTCCAGGTACTCGGGACGAGTGATGTCTTTCAATCCATGCCGCTTACAGTGGTTCTGGCGCAGCGCCGTCAGGTTCGTGTGGAATGCCGTGTTGTACGCCTGGTCGAAGTGGTGCCACGCCACCGAGTGGTAGATCCCGTTTGCCCAGGCGTACCTCTTGACCATCTTCTCAAGGCGCTGGCGCAGGGTGCCCTCGATGTTGGTGGTATCCAGGCTGTCGATGCGGTGGTGAGCTGCGATGGTCTTCTCCTCAATGAGCGCCACCTTCGCCTTGAGTTCCTTGACCGACTGGGCCTGGAGGATAATGAGATCTTCCAGGCTGACCGGGGCGGCCGGCGCCACGTACGCACCCGTCTTCCGGATTGAGGGAATGACCTCGTGGGTGACCCACCTTTTGAAGAGCTTGGCCTCCGGCTTGCGGCTGCCAAGAACCAGAGCATAGAGGCCGGGTTCATTGACAATGTAGGTTTCCTGTTGTCTGCCTAGAGCGTCGGTGACGTGAGTTGAACTCACCTCATCGGGGTCCAGTCTCTCCACCGCTCTAACCGGCTGGTCGATTTCGAGGATGTCACACGCATCCCGGACCACGAACCAGGGCTCACCGTCGATGATTACAGTCCGGACCTGGCGCCCCTCATACTCGAAGGGTCGAACGATTTTGTCCATGTTGAACCTCCTTGAAATGTTAGAAGGGCGACCTACCGGCCGCCCTTACCCTTTTTCGGAACATGTTTCTGCGTCCCCGTAAGCTTGCTTGGGCGCTCGCCCGGCCTCTCCGTAGAGGGCTCAGGACGCGCCGGAGTCTCGGCACGTCCCGAAGTATTACCCGGACCCTGATCGACCGACAGCGCCCCGTTTCCTGACGAATCCGGAGCATAATCCGGCCCCGCCTGGACCACGGACTTGGGGACGAAATAGAGGCAGTCCCGCTCCAGAGCGAGCATATCGGACCGCCACCTGACCGCAGGCAACGCCGGGTCGCACCTGGCCGGTGGAAGGAAGCTCAGATCCGCCTCAGGCTGCCAGGGGAGCTTCTGGCATTCGATGCAACGTACCACCGTCGATCCCTCCTCTCTAAAGCCAATGAAGAAAGGGCCCAGTAGGGGCCCTCGTCTTGAAAGGTATTCCCTTCCAACTGTCGAATTATTGGGATGCCGGTCCATGAATCCGACATAGAAGGGAGGTGCCTATATGCCTGATGAACCGAAAGAGAGCAGGCCGTCCACTGTCCCTATCAAGAAATCGATAGGGGAGATGATAAGCCACCAGGATAACAGCGAGTTTACGGCCTTGCTAGCTACCCCAACCCCCGCCCCCACGAGTCCAACCACCCCTGGCGGCGACAGTACCGCGGGCAACTCTGGTACTAAGAAGGACTAGCGCCTTCTTATACCCTCTTCTGCAGTTCGGAGTACGCCTTGCTGAGGTCGTACTCCCTTATTGTTAGGCCGTTTGTGAAGTCAATGTAGGTACCCGCGAATTGCCCGAATAACTCGGGCCTTCCGTCTATGACTTTTTCCTGATCCAAGTAGACTTCCCTGACCTTGTTGTGGGAGTATGTCATGTACTTAACAAAACCCTTGCCCAAAACCTTTCCGTCCTTTTCAATCAGGACCGCATGGTTTCGACCATCCTGAAAAGCTTCATCCCAAACCGTTTCACTGTGGCCGATCTGCTCTTTTCCGGTCCTCCTCCTCAACCAGTTGATGGGCTTAACGGTCCACGGGCTAACGAAGTTCCAGATCAGAGCAACCAGCAGTGAGGATCCAGCGGTAATCGCAACGTACTCCAGCAGGAAGAGAACGCTCTCAAACCTGAGTTTGATCCCCTTAACGGTTGATACCCTAAAGACCCAGTACAGAACGGCAGCGTTTACAGCCAGGATCGCAACGCTATAGATGAGGGCAACTACGGTCTTTTCGAAGCTATCTTCGAGCCTACGCCCCTTGTTCAATCGCTCATAGATGACCTGGCAAATGAACCCAGGCACGACCAGGAGCAATAGGGCAGCAATCTGTTCCATGGTACAACCTCCCTCCAACACTCCCGTTCGACGCCCGGGAGCAGTCTCCTGTCCATGCGTGCCGGAAAAGAGATCGAGGAACCCCTCCAAGCCGGAGGGGTTCCCTCTTTATACGAGCTCTGCAGGAAGCGCTGCCACGAACTCTTTCCGGTACGGTCCCGCAGTGGTCGAAGGATTCTCGAAGAACTCGAATTCGAACTCCGGAGCAGTCCACTCGCCATCCGCAACGGTCTCGCCCGTGAACTTGCCCCGCGCGAACGGGAAGGTGTACTTGAGGTACCCTTCTTTCTCGCCACGGGCACCGTGGGACTGGGCGTAGACCTCGGCCTGGAAAACGGGCGGGTTCTGCTGAGCATCGATGGTGGGCGCTTCCCATCCGACAATTCGGGTATCCGCACCCTCAGCCACCTCGATAAGCGTCCCGCCCTGAATGGTCTGGATAGCCTTCGCGTCGAACCTGGCATCCTTGACCTTGATCTTTCCGCCGACCACGGTGTCGGCATCTTTCACGTAGGCCAGGACCTTGTTCCCGCCCTTGAGGGTCGAGGCTTCACCATCGACGACGGTGAGATCAACCCCCGCCTCCTGGGCGGTCTTGATCCCGACCTTGGTCGGAGTTCCCGGCATGGTGCCGTCAGCGTTCAGGCTTGTTACCAGAACCCCGACGACTCCCCTGAGGTAGCCTTTTTTGATCTGGGGCAGTTGAGCCATCTGCTACTTCACTCCCTTCCAGGGCTTTGGCTTCCTCCGGTTTCTCCAGGTAGCCCTGATCCTGGAGCGGGCCAATCATTTCCGGTGGGATGTCGGCCGGGACTTCCTCCCCAGCAACGAGTCGGATAGCCCCGGCCGTGAACTTGATGATTCGATCAACGAGCGCCTTCACTGGCATCACACCTCCAAGGCAGCCACGGTAACAGTAGTCACCCTCGAGTAGGTGACGCTCACGTTCCCCGAGCTGTCGTTGAACCGCGCCGGATCGAAGGGGCCGATGATCCGCTCTCCGGCGGCGGGCACCGCGACGACCACGTCGTGGTCGAAGCCCTGGTCGCAGGGTTTGACGGAGTTGATGGTCACGTTGATCGAGCCCGCACCGCCGTTCTTTACGTGGAGAATCGCCCGGCCACCGTTAGCGAACGTATCGCCGCCGGCCGCCGCGGCGGCAAAGGCGGGAGCCAGCCCGGTCTGGCTGATCTTCTGAACCGTAAGCTGAGCCAAGTCTTAACCTCCTTTCCCGATGACCACGGCCGCCTCAAACATCACCAGGCGGCCGATCAGGTTGAATTCGTCGTCCTCGAAATCGCCCCCGCCGGGAACCCACTGAAGGCTGAATTGATCGGGGCCATCAGCCACGGGCCCGCGCGTAAGGACTTCGATCACCGCTCGTTCCGCCATGTCCAGAGGAATGAACGAGGACCGGTCGTTGTACAGCCGCACCTCCACCGGCTGAGAGCCAGCAAACGAAATGGCGGTGCTCCCCCGGATCCCTGGGAGCTTGATAGTGGCGTAAGGAAATCCTCCGGCCTCATCCGGGGCGACCCAAGCTTCGTAAACACGTCCGCCCAGTATGGGGACACGAGACATGAGTGTATCGAGGACTGCCTGCCGGAGCATGGGTCACCTCCTCCACAGTTCCTTGTAGGTGCGGTAAATTTCGGGGATGGCCGCGTCCAATGTGGGCTTCAGGATGGCGTGCTTACCATTCCTTGCTAATTCAAGGTAGATACCATACTCCATGGAATGGGCGAGTTGGATCAGGACGGTCTTGCCTCGGATCTCCACGCGACCGAAAAGCCCCTGCACGGCGTGGTGGGTTTGGTTCTTCCAGTACCGATCCTGCATCTGCTCCGCCTTCATCTTGGCTTCCAGGGTGCCTGCCCAGTCCTCGGCCAGCGCGACCACGGCGGTCGCCTGATGATCAGCCCACTTGTTCAGGTTCGCGATCACCTGGTTAGCCCCGGCCATGGTCACTTCACCTCTTCGAGCTGCGCCTGCAGGCTCACCACGTCGCCCGCGGCGGAGATCGGAACCACCTGTTTGACGCGAAACTTCCCGCGCCCGGGCACCGCGAAGGTGTCCTCCACGTCGGAACCGGATCGGATATCTGCGTCGTGCCGGGCAAGTAACCAGGTGTCAGCCACGATCCT
Source organism: Symbiobacteriaceae bacterium (assembly GCA_027356675.1). Next base: position 5,989 of record DAHVXO010000103.1, read on the forward strand.
CTGGCCGGCCTCGGTACTCTCCCGATTCACTCCACCCCCGGGGACACCGCCGAGAAAGAGTCGGACAGTTTGGGGCGGAAGGTCGCTCTCACTCTTGGCGCGACCTCCCCGCCCATTGACCGCGTATTCCACCCGGTGGATGTAGATCAGGTTTGGGTTCTCCGCTATTCTGGCTTGGGCGTTCGCCCGCAGGGTGCTAACGAGGCTTGTGGCCAAGCTAGATCACCTCCGGGGGCGTTACCTTGACCAGGATGCTTCCTGAACCACTGCGGCCCAGATCTGCGTACGTCGCGGCCATGCGAAGGGCATAGTCGAGGGCGTCCTTCAGGCTGGTGAGATTGTACTTCTCCTGCCCGAGGGAATACCCCTCGACCCGGCCCAGCTCGTCCTGCAGCTTGGCGGCCTTCTCGGTCCACCCGGCGGCCGCGGCCTGGTAGACGTTACGCGCCTCGGTCAGGAGCATGTCCAGGTCAGTGTCAAGAAAGCGGGTGTCGCTCTCCGTCCTCCCCGGAGGGATGACCTCATTGAGCAACTTCCGGAGTCTGGTTCGGAGTTCCGGAGTCGGCGTCATCCGCCGTCACCTCGCTTTAGGCGGGCAGGCCAATTTCCTGCACATTCTCAGGTATACTTGCGAACGTTCCCCGGCGGGCCCGGCCGACGACCTGGGACTCGATCAAGCGGGTGAGATCCCCGGAACTGGAGTCGACGATCAGATCGTGCTTGACCAGCTCCTTGAACCCGCGCTTCGGGCGGATCAGGTAAGCCTTGTTGGTCGCCACGCCGGCGTAGCTGTAGTCGTTCCGGCCTACTTTGATGCTCCACCCATCGTAGGCGATGATGGTGTCGATCCCGCCGACCGCGGGGAGCTCGCTGCCGCTGATGACCTGGCGGGCCAGGCCTTCGCGGATGTCGTCCACCCGGCTGGAATGGCACAGGAGGACGTTGCCCGGGCGTCCGGCGGTGGCCGCAGCCTTGATCGCAGCGCGCAGGGTGTTCCGCATCTTCTCGATGGCGGTCGCCCCGGTAGCGTCCGCGGCGGTCTGGTTGCCCGCCGCATAGGCGTAGGAGATGATCGGGTACAGATGGATGTGGTTCAGCAGGGCGTTGAAGGCCTCACCGAACGCACGGTTCAGGACCTCCATGTTGAAGGTCTGATTGTACTCGACCATGTCCTCGGTGTACTCAAAGCCGGCGGCCCAGGTCTTGAGCGAGGCAATCGGCCCCTGCTCGACAGCCAAGGACCCGAACTTGACTTCTTCGCCTTCCATGTGCTCCACGAAGACGACGACCCCGTACTGGGCCCACTTGGCTTCGAACGTCTCGGGGAAGTTCCGATCCGAGATCAGGTCGTAGATGGGCTTGTACAGGATCGGAACCTCCTGGCGGCCCAGCTCGACATCGAGCACGACCTTGCGGAGGAGCTCCTTCTGGGTGTCGGCCGAGGTGAGCATTTCACCGATCGGCCTTGCGAGGTCGAGGACCTCCATCTCGCCGTTAACGATCTTGGACTCGACAACCTCGGGTTCACGCATGCCCCTGGCGAGGAACGCGCCCCTGACCGGGACCTCGGCGAGCGCCCGGCGCTCGGCCTTGAGGGTATCGATGCTTATGATTCGCACGCTATTTCACCTCCCCTTACTGCGCGATGATGCCGGCCGCGCGGAGCTTGGCCAGCAAGTCGTTGACGACGGTCTTGGTTTCGTTGACCAGGGTGACCACAACGTCGAATTCGGCCTTGGTCGGCGGGCTGGCTGCCGCAGCGGCAGCATTTGCGGAGGCGATGTCCGTCCGAGCAGCCCCCTGCTTCATGGTGTCGCTCACTTGGTTCGCCAGGACAAACCAGATGACGTTGTTGGCGTCCTTGGCCGCGGTGACCCGCCCGGCGTACCTGTTGCCGGCGGCGGTCTCGGTGAACCGGTTGTTCGCGGAATCCCAGTAGATGTCCGCACCGACCGCCATCGCGTCGGTGACCAGGATCTGGTCGGTCTCGTACTCGGCCTCTTCGATCTGGAGGATTAGGGAAGCCGTTTGGCCGGCGCCGGTGACCACGTCCTGGGTTGCGGCGCCCAGGTACCCATCGAGCAAGTAGAACTTGCCGTGGGTGATCGTGGTGTTCTGCGGCACCGTCACCTTGACCGACTTGCCATCGCCGACCTTGGCCCGGTTCTTGTAAGTCGTGGTGACCGGGTAGGCCTTGATTTCAGCCATCTCTCAAACTCACCTCCTGAAATGAGAAAAGCGCTCGCGGGAGGCGCTTTTCGCGGTAACCAAGGGCAGCATTAGAGGCTGACCCGTTTCACCCGAGTAGCCTGGCCCGCCTGGGCGCCAGGACGGTTGTCGTTCTTGCCGGTCACGACCGGCCGGTCGGTATGAAGCCCGCTGATGAGGGACTTCACGTGGTCCTTCTTGAGCAGCTCGTCGATCTCGCCCGCAATCTGCTCCTTGGTCGCCCCAGGGGCAATGTGCAGCATCTCGCCGATGACCGGCCGGGCCGCCTCAGACGGCACCTTCTCCTTAAGGACCTCGGCGATCAGGTTGCTGTGCTGGGCGGTCGCCTGGGCGTCAAGGGCCTTCTTGGCTTCCTTCGCCACGGCCAAGATGTCCATCTCGCCGGTGGCGCCGAGTGCCTGCCGCACCTGGTCGAGGGTGATCACGGCTCCGGAGAGCTTCTTCCAGGCTTCGGCGTCGATCTCTCCGGCTACGTTCTGCAGGTTCCAGCCCATCTCCCCCGCCAGCATCGTGACGGTGATCTGCCGGTTCTGCAGAGCTTCCCGGAGCTTGGCCAACAGTTCTTTCACAGTCATTTCACCTCCAGGTGTATGCTCAAGGGGCAAAACGCCCTGCCCCAGGGCATCAAACATCTCGCCGGCCAGCGCCACGATCCGCGTGGGCATTCCGGCCCGGTCGAGGGGCGTCCAATCAATGCTCAGGGGCTGGTAGTCGACCACGTCAGTCTCCCCGGCGGCCGACTTGACAAGTTTGGGCCAACCGAAAATGGACACTTGATCGATCCGCTTGGCCCTGATCCATCGCTTAAGGTCCACCTCGGCCTTGTCCACCACCCCGCGGAAGTAGGCTTTGCTGTCTTTCCAGAGGGCGCCTACCCAATGGGTCGCAGGCGGAATGAACTGGTGGGCGATATCCTCGGGCTTCTGATGCCCCTTGTAGCCGGCCAGGGTTCGGGTGTTGACGGCGTCTACGATCTTCCGTAAGGCCGATTCCTGGTAGTTCCAGCCTCGTTTTGACCTCCCGGCCGGGACCTCCACCACCACTTCGAGGGGTTCGGCGTCCCCGGCCTTCA
>DAHVXO010000106.1 GCA_027356675.1 Symbiobacteriaceae bacterium
CGCAGATGCGCTTGAACTCGCACGCCCCACAGCGTCCCTTCAACTGAGCCGGGTCACGGAGGGTGCGGAAGATCTCCGACTCCCGGTACACCTGGCCCAGGTCATCGGTACGGACGTTGCCCGCCTTCCAGGGCAGGAACCCGCTGGGGTTGATATCGCCAACATGCGAGACGAAGACAAAACCCTTCCCGTCGTTCACCCCCGCCGTGGGCAGGGCCTGCACCCCCCTCTGGAGCAGGACACGGCGGTAGTGGGGACCTTCGGTCGACTTGATCGGAAAAGGCGCTGTGAGACTGTAGTCGGCAAGCCAGTTCATCACCTGCTCGTGCTCCTGGGGCGTAGGCATGTCCTGTAACTGAGCACGACCCGTGGGCACCAGGAAGAAGACCGACCAGAGCGAGACCCCTAACTCCGCCACCTTTCGGGCAATAGCCGGCAGGTCGGTCAGGTTCCGGCGGGTCACCGTCGTCCCGATCTGCAGTTCCATCCCGGCGGTGCGGGCCGCCGCCAGACCGGCCATCGTCCACCGGAAGGAGCCCGCCACCCCACGAAATCGGTCGTGCTCCGACTCGGTTGCGGCATCGAGGCTAAAGGCCACGCGCTGCATGCCAGCTGCGGCGCAGCGCTGCATGTTCGTGAGGTTCGCCAGGCGTGTGCCGCTGGGACTGCCCGAGATGCGCAGCCCAATCGCCGTGCCGTACTGGACCAACTCCGGCAAATCCTTGCGCATGAACGGGTCGCCACCGGTCAGTACGAAGACCATGGGCTCCAGCGCCCGCACCTGCTCCATCAGACGACAACCCTCGGCAAATGTGAGCTCCAAGGGGTCGCGGCGCGGATTCGCCTCCGCTCTGCAGTGCGCGCAAGCAAGGGCGCAGGCACGGGTCACCTCCCAGATCACAACGAGCGGGCGCAGGGCGAAATCGAATGCAGGCATGGGGCGACGAGCGGACTGACCGATCGACCGCAGCATCATGGCGCGCAGGGCTCCTTTCAGCAGCCAACCAGATGGTCTCAGTCTATCCGCCAGGGCAAGCGGGGCACGGTGATGAACGTCACAAAGATGAAAGCACCCCCGGTGACCGCCCTCCCTGCCCTTACATAGCCTGAGATGAATCCGCATCACCCCATAGAGGAGAGGACTGCGTGCAACAGAAGCCATTTGTCCCTTGGTGGACCACCGGGCCAACTACCGATCAGGCCCCTGATATCGAGTGGAACATGTGGGAAGAGCGAGGCCCCCTGGGCCCCCGTGGCTGGGATTCCTGGCGGCGGATTCCGACCGGTCAGACGACCGATACGCCGGGGCCTGTCCGCTTCGGCAATGACCTGCACCTGTTCGTGCGGGGCACCGACGATGGCATTTACTGGAACCGGATGAGTCGCCGGGCCGGCTGGGGCGAGTGGCGGCAGCTGCCCGGTGGCGGGCGCACGCCGTCTGCGCCGGCGCCAGTCAGCTTCGGCGGGCGCCTCCATGTGTTCGTGCAGGGCACCGACAACGCCATCTATCACAATATCCTGGTCAGCGACAATCAGTGGGCCGGATGGGCGGAGGTGCCCGGCGGCGGGCGGACGACCAGCGGTCCGGCGGCGGTCGTCCATGCCGGTGTGCTCTACCTTGTCGTGCGGGGCACGGACAACGGCATCTACTATCAGCGTAACGACGGACAGTGGCGCGGTTGGCAACTCCTGCCGGGCGGCGGCCAGACAGCGGACCGTCCAGCGGCGGCGTCATACCGCGGCAACCTGCGTCTGTATGTCCGGGGGACGGATGACCGGATCTACGGCACTGTGATGACGGAACAGGGCCAGTGGACGAACTGGGTGGAGATTCCCGGCAGCGGGCGCACGCCGTCCGCACCGTGGGCGACGGACTACCGGGGTAACCTGTACCTCTTCGTACGGGGGACGGATGATGGCATCTACATCAATATCCGCAATCCCAACGCCCATTGGTCCGGTTGGCGGCAGATGCCTGGGGGTGGCCGCACCCCGTCCGGCCCTTCGGCCATTCGGTTCGCCGACCGGCTGTACGCCTTCGTGCGGGGGACCGACAACGGCATCTACGTCAACATTCGCACCCGTCGTTAGGGGTACAAAATATAGAGTGGCGCACCCCCTGGGTGCGCCACGATTCTTGTCTAGACTTTATGTAAAACTGTGGGCCAGCCTACCGCCGCCGCACTCGGAGGATGATCCGCAGGATGGCGGTTCCGAAGAGCGCAACCATCGTCCCTAGCCAAAGACCAGTCACCAATTCGACCCGCTCCATCTTTGCAGTCCCTCCTTATTCACCTCATTTACCTCCAGGCGGTGGCGGTGGGCACCGTGATTCCGAGCCCAGGGTATCATGCTAGCGGCGGAAACCCAGAGGGCCGTCATCAATCAGGACGAGCACAATCAGCGTGAATCCGATCAGCAAGCCGTACAGGAAATCGCTTCCCATCGTCAGACGCCCCCTTCTTCCGCTGCCGGTAGTTGGTGAGGTACTCTGATTTTAATGTACCCAGACTCGATGCGTGCTGCGTCCATCAGAAGTATGACACTGGGATGTACGCGCGGATGACCCCGCGTGTGCGGCGTCATCCTGGCGTTCAGATATTCTCCCAGGACATTACAGCGGTGCGCCACTGGCTGCGCCCCGCTACGGGGCTCCAACGCACCTCGATACCGCGGTCGCCCAGCGCCTGTTTGATCAGCGAGAGGCGCTCCCGCAATTGCGCTCCCTGCTCCCCCTCCAGTGCATCGGGAGCCGCATTGAGCGAGGAGAGCGCCAGGCCGGCCTCGTATACCAGGGCAACCGTCACTCCCCAGGCCAGGATCTCGGCATCCGGACCTGGGTGGATCCGTCTCCATGTCTCCCAGAGGGCCGTCTGCGACCAACCCAGCCGAATCTGCAACTCCATCCTGACACCCCCGGAGCAATGTAAATCAGCCATGATCCTCTGCTGCTACCCCGCCAGAGGCGCCCCGGAGGGCCATGAACGCCTCTGAAAGGTAGGCGAGTTCCTCCGCAACGCGATAGACCGGATCATGAGCGGTTGAATCGCCAACTCCTCTGGTCTCGCTTGCGAGCCGGGCGACCACCGTGCGCAGCGAATCGAGAACGCTCCGGCGTTCCTGGGGGTCCATGCGGCTGAGAACGGTCATCGGCGCGCTCTGGTCGACGGCCTCCATCAAGCTGTTCAGCTGCCGTACACCCTCCGGCGTCAGTTCAACGGCAACCAGCCGGTGCCCGCGATGGGTGCGGGTCACCCACCCCAGTCGCTCCAGCCGGGCCAAACGCACCGACACGATGGTCTCACTCAGGCCGGACCGCTGGGCCAACAGCTTCTGCGAAGAACCCGCACGTACGAAGACGATCGCCATGAGCCGCAGGTCGGTGAACCCCGCATCCAGAGGGCGCAACACGCCTTCCAGTTGTGTTTCAAGCGCATGGGAGGTCCGCAACAGTGTGGCAGTGATTTCCCACAACGTCGGGCTGGTCAGGATGGTGCTCCCCTCCCTGATTCATGGTTCCATTTGTAGTGTTCCCATTTCCACAACTTGAGGCGGGAATGGGCTTGCCATGAATCCAAGCTCGTGTGGTAAATCGAATGCTTGAAAAGACTGTGGGACAAAGATTTGCCAAGCAGGAGCAGGTGTCACCATTATGACCCTTCCTAGACTAAATACTACTAATCGCCTGTGACTTCGGGTACAAAAGATTAGCGACGAGGGGCGGGAAAAGACTGCCACCGATCGCTTGCGCCGATGGAAAGGGCGGGTCAACTTCATGACCCGCCCGCAGCACCCGCACCAACATTACACGGGCCCGGGATCATAGGGGATATTCGCGCTTTACGCGCACCTCTGCAGCATGCTAGGATAGGATCGAGCAGGCGCGCACAGCTGTCACCTACGAGAGGCGGCCTTTTTTTATGTAAATAGAGAAAAGATCAAGTTGAGATAATCATGTGCCGTAGGGGAAGCAAAATTGAAGAAGCCAAGAAGACGTTTCTATACGTTTCGGGGTCGCTTTTACTTGACCTGGGGGGCCGGCCTGGTCGCTCTGACGATCGTAATAGTTGCGGCCCTGCTCTCGATCGAGATCATGTTGCGCGCCTACCAGAGGGCCGCCCGGGATATCATTGCGGACGAGAATGCCACCCAGCATATCGAGATGGCTGCTCTCCACGCGGCGCGCCTTGCCAGCGGCTACACAGCCTATGGAGTCACACAGGACTTTGAGGCGGCTGTCGAGCGAACGGAATCGGCGCTGGCGCTGGCGCGCTCAGAACTCAACTCACGAGAGGAGTTGCGGCTGCTCAACGTTGCCACCGATGAGTGGGAACTCTTCGTCCGGTTAAGCCGTGAAGTGACGGCCATCCCGAACCGCACGGATGCAGCGGCCATCCTGGCAGCACACCGGCGCGACGCCCAGGTGGACAGCATGGTGCTCGCATTCGACGCTCTTCACGATTACCTCGAACAGGAATCCAACGAGCGAGTTGCGCTGTCACACACCCAGGGCATCCGCCTGCTCGTCACCCTCGCCATCGTCTTCATCATCATCTATGCAATTTCGCTACATATCGGCCTGCGTTTCATCCGTTCCGTTGTGCGCCCCTTGCGGGAGTTGGATGAAGCGGCGAAACACTTCGAAAGCGGAGACCTGAGCTGGCGCCTCCCGGTGCAGACCGACGATGAGTTTGGACAGTTGGCGAACACGTTCAACGGCATGGCCGACCGGCTGGCCGCAACGATGCAGCGGCTGGAGTCGCTGTCTCGCCGGGATGGACTGACCGGCCTCTATAACCGTCGGGAGTTCGACGAGCGTCTGGCAGCGGAATTGATTCGCGCCCGCCGGTACAATCACGCGGGCAGTTTGCTGCTGTTGGACGTTGACCGCTTCAAGCTGGTTAACGACCGCTACGGACACCAGGCCGGCGATGCGGCGCTCAAGCACCTGGCAGGCATTTTGCAGGGGCGTCTAAGGGAAGCAGATGTGGCCTTTCGCTTCGGCGGCGACGAGTTTGCGATCCTGCTGCCCGAGACCGGACAGCAGGACGCAGTCGCCTTAGCCGAGGGGCTCCGAACGCTGGTGGCGGCGCGAACGCTGCAGTTTCAGGGACAGACTCTGAGCCTGAGCATCAGCGTCGGGGTCGGGTCGTATCCCGAGTGCGGACTGGCGCCGGAGTCGCTGGTCGCCGTGGCCGATGCATCGCTTTACGCTGACAAGGCGGCGAGGCGGGACGGCACACTGGTCTAGCTATACCCGGTACCGCTCGATCAGGGCGGCCGCCTCGGCGGCATCGCCCCAGCCCTTCACATCGACCAGCTTGCCTTACAGTTCCTTGTAGGCCGCGAAGAAGTACTCGATCTCCCGGAGATAATGCGTCGAGACGTCACCCAGGGTCTCGACGTGGGCAAACCGGGGATCGCCCACGGGAACAGCCAGGACCTTCGTGTCCTCGCTCTTCTCGTCGTGGGTGCGCAGGCAACCGATCACCTTGCCCTCCACCAGACAGCCGGGGAAGGTCGGGGTCGTGACCAGCAGCAGGGCATCAATCGGTTCGCCATCGGGTGCCATAGTGCCGGGGATGATGCCGTAATCGGCGGGATAATGGATCGAGGAGTGCAGGACCCGGTCTAACCGGACCCGGCTCTGCCCCTGGTCCCAGGTGTACTTGTTCTGACTGCCCATCGGGATCTCGACGATAATATCAACCACTCGGGTGCTCATGGAATCCATCCTCTCCACAGGGGCTCAGCATGATGGTACTGGAAAGTTTGCGTAACGTCGAGACCCAACTAACCCATGCGTCCTAAATTGCGGCGGGCATAATGACCGGTCCGCTGTACATGATGCCCATCGGCAGGGCGTTGAAGCCAGACCAGAGATGGCCCGGAATTGGCGGGGCGCGCAGACCCCCAGAATGACGTGCATTCTGGGGGTTTGCGGATTATCCGTTCTCTGCTTGTCATTTCCCAACCAGGGAATTGGATCACAACAGCTGATACGGCAGATGCAGCAGGACATAGACCAGAACGCCGGTGAACGAGACGAAAACCCACATCGGATACGCGAAGCGGGCGATGCGCTTGTGCGCCACGTACTTGGCCGTTAGCGCACGGTAGAGCGTGGTCAGGATCAGGGGCAGCGAGACGACGGCGACCGTCAGGTGGGTGATCAGGATGACATAATAGACCAGCTTGACCCAGTACGGACCGGGGAAGGTCGTGAGACCGCCGAGTGCGACCCGGGTCACGTAGATCACCAGAAAGAGCGACGCCAGACCGGTGGCGGTCAGCATCCGCAGTTGATGCACATCCCGCTCGCCTCGGCGGATTGCCTTGACACCCGAGAGAATGAAGAGCCCGCTGCTGAATATGAGCACGGCGTTGACCGCGGGCAGAATCGCGAGAATACGGTCCATAGACACCCCTGTTCCCTTACTTGATGAGGCTTACAGCCATGACGAGGAAGATGAGGGCCAGATAGTACTGCGACCACTTGAAGCTCTTGACGGCCCACTTCTGTACCGGCAGCCGCTCCCGATAGAGCAGCACAGTGGAGGCGAAATAGACCACGCTCAGGGCCAGGGAACTCCAGAGGTAGAACGTCCCCACCACGCCGGTCCAGTAGAGCGACATGGCGGTCGGGATCAGCAGCAGGGCGTAGGCGACGATCTGACGCTTGGTGTACATCTCGCCCTTGACCACGGGCATCATGGGCACGTTGGCGCTCCGGTAATCATCGTTCTTGAAGAGCGCCAGCGCCCAGAAGTGCGGCGGCGTCCACACAAAGATGATGGCGAACATGATCCAGGCGGCCCAACTCATCTGACCGGTGACGGCGGCCCAGCCCACCAGGGGCGGCACGGCGCCGGCGGCGCCGCCGATGACGATATTCTGGATGCTGGAGCGCTTGAGCCACATGGTGTAGATGCCCACGTAGAAGAGCAGTCCGGCCATGGCAAGCACAGCGGTCATCAGGTTGACGGCGGCGGCCAGGAGCACGAAGGAGAGCGCCCCGGTCATCACCCCGAAGGCCAGGACCTGGCCAGGGGTCAGCTTTCCCGCCGGAATCGGCCGTCCCTGCGTCCGCTTCATGATCGCATCGATATCCTGGTCGTACCACATGTTGATGGCGTTGGCGGCCCCGCAGGACATGCCCAGACCCAGCATGGTCACCAGGGTGAGCCCCAGGGGCGGCATGCCCTTGGCGGCGACCCACATGCCAAAGTAGGCGGTGACCAGCAGCAGAACCAGTACACCGGGCTTGGTGGTTGCAAAGTAGGCCTTCGCGGTCGCCTTCCAATCCATGACGGCAACCGCCGGCAACGCCGCTGCCTCCGACCCACCGGCGATGACCGGCAGCGAGGGGGCGTAGTAGCCCACGGCCGCGAGCGCGACGAGCGTGCCCGTCAGGGCAGTGGCGACAGCCACGTGCGCCATGCTCCCCAGGGGAGACAGGGCCATGGTGGCGGCCTGCGCACCCAGCAGCGCCTGCACGGTGAAGAACACCACGCTGATGGCGGTCAGCACCAGCAGCACGGGCCGGTTCTGGTGCCGCCGCCAGACGAAGGCGGTGGTGTACAAGAGGAAGAGTCCCGACAGGCCGGCTGCCAGCCGGTGCGCGAGGTTGGCGATCACCACCGGCAGCGGGTAGGCAAAGACCGCAGGTCCGCAGAGCGGCCAGGCACCGCAGGAGCCCTCGGCGCCCAGGGACTTGAGATAGGTACCCAGCACCACGGTCAGGTAGACCATCAGCGCCGCATAGAGCGGCACCTGCCACTGGGAGCGAAACATGGAGAGCCGGGAGTGGTGGGGCTCATCGCCCCCTGCGTAAGTTGAGACTACCGCCCACATGGCGAAGGCGGCGAGGCCGACACCCAGTGCAGTTGCCAAAGCCACCACCTGGTTGCCCAGGCGGCTACCGGCGATCAGCGCCACCGCGTAAGCGACGCCGAGGCCAAGCAGGATGAGATTGTTGCGCTGTCTGGTCCCCATCTGCGATGATGCCTCCCCCAGAAATAGACGAGTCGATGGATCTCTTCCTATAGGGTATACGATACATTAGTATATCGCAAGTCACTCCTTAAAGAAGTCCGACGAAAATATCGGCTTTTGGACGAGGGATCTGTCGCATCCATGGTAGAACAAGAGGGCAGGAAAGGTGGAATCCCCATGCAAAACCTTCACGGTGCTCCAAAGCTGCTCATCATCGCACTGGTCACAACCGTCGCCCTCACGCTCACAGTCGGCGCCTACCTGCTCTTCGGGCGTGGCGATCGCCTCCCCGACCTGGGCACCATGCCTGACTTCACACTGATCGATCAGAATGAGCGCCCGGTCAAAAGCGCGGACCTCAAGGGCAAGGTGCTGCTCGTGGGCTTCATCTACACCAATTGCCCAGACGTCTGCCCCCTGACCACGACCCGGATGCGGGAACTGCAAGAGCGGCTGGCCAAGGCAGGGATGCTAGGCAATGACACCATGCTGCTCTCGATTTCCGTGGATCCGGACCGGGATACGCCGGCGGTGCTCGCCAAGTATGCGGCGAACTACGGTGCGGATACCGCCACCTGGCCCTTCCTCACCGGCAAGACCGACTACGTGCGCGCCGTCGTGGTGGAAGGCTTCCACCTGGATACGGAGAAAACCCCCACGCACGACCACGGCGGCAGCCCCACGCCGACTTACGAGGTCGCCCACAGCGACCGGCTTGTGTTGGTGGACAAGCACGGCACGGTGCGGGCGACCTTCCACACAGACCAGTTCGATGCCACCCAGGTGCTCGCTGACATGCGCAGCCTCAGGTAGCCAAGACCTGATCCCACCACTACTGTCATGATGGTATTTATCCTAGGGAGCGGGCCTGATTTGGCCCGCTCCCATACTTTTCAGACCATTTACCCGAATGAGGCTCTAACCCGTACTGTACATGGGCTTGAGCCAATTCCGATTAAATGAACGTATTTACACAACATAGTATAAAAAGGATTGCCTTCGTAGGCATTTTGTACTACGCTGAATGTAGTCTTCAGGCAGTACCGTACGTTTTACTCAGGGGGCGGTATTGACGTGGGTTGGTTTCATCGGCGCAGGCGTCGCTTCAGCCTCACTCTCCTTCTGACCGTTGGCGCAATCTTGGGGGGTTGCGCCAGCAATTTGAAGCAGACGCCATTCGATCCGCACGGGCCCGTGGCTCGTGCACAGTTGGACCTGCTGAACCTGTCGCTTTACTTCGCGATCGGGATCGGCGCAATCGTTTCGGCCCTCTTGCTCTTTATCGTATTGCGGTATCGCCAGCGGCCAGGCACGAACACCAAGGTCGTCCCGCCGCAGATCCACGGCAACACCAAGCTGGAGATCATCTGGACGATCATCCCGATCGTCATCTTGGCGATCGTGGGCGTCCCCACCGTCCAGGCGGCCTTCAAGATTGCGGCCCCCTCCGCTCCAGCGGCACTGACCGTCAAGGCGATCGGCCATCAGTGGTGGTTTGAGTTCCAGTACCCGGATCAGAAGTTCGTCACTGCCAACGAGCTCTACATCCCAGTGGGCAAGCCCGTGGTCGTCAAGATCGAGTCGAACGACGTCATCCACAGCTTCTGGGTGCCCAAGCTCGCCGGCAAGACAGACATGATCCCCAACCGGACCAATCAGGCCTGGCTGCAGGCCGATGAAGAGGGCTCCTACTACGGGCAGTGCGCCGAGTTCTGCGGCCCTTCCCACGCCCGGATGGGCTTCCGGGTCATCGCCGTCTCCCAGGAGAAGTTCGACGCCTGGGTGAGGGAGCGGCAGGCCGGTGCCAAGCAGCCCACGAGCGAACTGGCCGTCGCCGGCAAGGCCCTCTTTGAGGGGAAGGAGGCCAACAAGGCCGTCTGCTTCTCTTGCCACGCCATTGACGGCAGCGCCAAGTCTGTCGGCAAGGTGGGTCCGAACCTGAGCAACGTCGGCAGCCGGGCCACCATCGCCGCCGGCGTGCTGGATAACACCGAAGAGAACCTGCGCAAGTGGATCCGCGATCCCCAGTCAGTCAAGCCGGGCGCCAAGATGGTGGCTCACCCCAAACTGACCGACAACGACCTGTTGGCGATTACCACCTACCTGCAGAGCCTGAAGTAGACTCATCCACTTCCGCCAGTCTGTACTCGGAGGGAAAAAGACGCATGGCGATCGCCTCGAGCGCTGCGCGCACGTGGGGCCTCCTGAAACGGCCGACCGCCCAGACCGGCTTCTGGTCCTGGGTGACCACGGTCGACCACAAGCGCATCGGCATCCTGTATGGTATTACGGCCTTCATCTTCTTCTTGATCGGTGGCACCGAGGCGTTCTTCATCCGGCTGCAACTCATGGCGCCGGAGAATACGCTGGTCAGCGCCCAGACCTTCAACGCCCTGTTCACCATGCACGCCACGACCATGATCTTCATGGCGGTCATGCCGCTGCTGGCAGCCTTCATGAACTTCCTGCTGCCGCTCATGATTGGGGCGCGTGACGTGGCCTTCCCCCGCCTGAATGCCCTGAGCTACTGGAACTACCTGTTCGGGGGCATCTTCATCAATTCCAGCTGGCTCTTCGGCAACCCCGCGGGCCATAACGTACCCGATACCGGCTGGTTCAGCTACGCACCGCTGACTCAGAAACTTTACTCCACCGGCCTCGGGGTGGACTTCTGGACCCTCGGGCTCCTGCTCCTGGGCATCGGCACCCTGATCTCTGGCTTCAACTTCATCGTGACCATTCTGAACATGCGGGCGCCCGGTATGACGCTGATGCGCATGCCAATCTTCGTGTGGACGACGCTGGTCACATCGATCCTGGTCATCTTCGCCTTCCCGGCCATCACAGTGGCCCTGCTGATGCTCATGTTCGACCGCATGTTTGCTGCCAACTTTTTCAATACCATCGCCGGCGGCAACGCAGTCTTGTGGCAGCACCTGTTCTGGACCTTCGGGCATCCCGAAGTGTACATCCTGATACTGCCCGCCATGGGCATTATCTCAGAGGTGCTCCCGACCTTCTCCCGCAAGCCCCTCTTCGGCTATTCGGTCATGGTCTTCTCCGTCTCTGCGATCGGCTTCATGGGCTTCACGGTGTGGAGCCACCACATGTTCGCCGTGGGCATGGGACCGGTGGTCAACTCGGTCTTCGCCATCACAACCATGATGATCTCGATCCCAACCGGCGTGAAGGTCTTCAACTGGCTCTCGACCATGGCCATGGGTCAGATTAGCCTGACTGTGCCCATGCTCTACGCCATCGGCTTCATCTCGAACTTCACGATCGGCGGCTTGAGCGGCTTCATGCACGCCCTGGCACCGTCGGATGCACAGCAGACGGACACCTACTTCGTCGTGGCGCACATCCACTACGTGCTGATCGGCGGCTCGGTCATGGCGATCTTCGCCGGCATCTACTACTGGTTCCCCAAGTTCTTCGGCCGCATGCTCGATGAGCGGTTGGGCAAGTGGGGCTTCTGGACCATGTTCATCGGCTTCAACACCTTCGCTTTCCCCTTCCACTTCCTCGGGCTCATGGGCATGCCCCGCCGCATTTACACCTACGCGGCAGGTATGGGCTTTGACTTCTGGAACCGGGTCTCGACCATGGGGGTCTTCATCCTGACGGCCGGCATCCTGCTGTTCATCGTGAACTTCATCAAAACGATGCGCAGCCCGCAGACCCACATCCAGGATCCCTGGGATGCCCGGACCATCGAGTGGACCCTGCCCTCCCCGCCCCCGGCCTACAACTACCGTGTGGTCCCGACCATCACCAGCCGGGATGACTTCTGGTATCAGAAGTACCCCGAGACCGGTCATGAACATCCGGCCCCGGCCAAGACGCCCGCGGTGGCGGCCGATTCGTCCAGCCACGGCATCCACATGCCCGGGCAGTCCTACATGCCGGCGCTACTGGCCCTGGGCCTGACGATCATGGCGTACGGCGGCATCTTCGCGAGCGTCCTCACTGTGGGGCTAGGTCTCGTGGTCACCCTGGCGGGCATCTACGGCTGGATCTTCGAGGGCGAAGGCGGCACGGTGATTGAAGCGGAGGGTCACGACTAATGTCACACCACACGTCGCAGGCGCATGCCCGTAGCTCCGAGCATGTGGAGACGTCCAATACCGGGATCGATAACCGCAAGCTCGGCTTCTGGATCTTCCTCTCGTCCGAGTGTATCTTCTTTGCGACCCTGCTGGTCGGGTATCTGGTGTACAACGGAAAGGCGGGCGACCCGGGCCCCCGGCCGGCCGAACTGTTTAACATCCCGCTGACGTCCATCAGCACCTTCGTACTCTTGATGTCATCGCTGGCGATGGTGCTGGCGGTGAGCACGGCACAGCGGGGGCTGGCGAAGCAGGCCAGGGGCTGGGTTATCGCTACGGCCGCCATGGGTGTTACGTTTCTGGGCTTTCAGATCTTTGAGTTCACCACCTTCGTGAGCGAAGGGCTGACGCTCAAATCCAGCCTCTTCGGCACCTCGTTCTACACGCTGACGGGCTTTCACGGCGCTCACGTCGCCGTCGGGGTCATCTGGCTGCTCTCACTGCTGTACCACGGCGGCAAGGACGGCCTGGGGGCCGACAAGGCGGCAGACGTTGAAATCGGCGGCCTGTACTGGCACTTCGTCGACGTGGTCTGGATCGTGATCTTTACGGTCGTGTACCTGCTGGAATTCGCAAAGTAGAACCAAGGAGGGACCGCCATGCAGACAGAACCACGTATCGCCGGGCAGGTCCAGGTAAAGACCCGGAGCGAATCCCATCAGACGCCCAAGACGTTGATCATCGTCGGCGCACTCCTGGCTGTGCTGACGATCATCGAGTTCAGCATCATCTCCATCACGGGCATGCGTCCGCTGATCGTGACGATGCTGTTCGGACTCTCGCTGGTCAAGTTCGTGTTGGTCGCCGGCTTCTTCATGCACCTGCGTTTCGACGGCCGGCTGCTCACCTGGATCTTTGCGGTGGGCTTCCTCCTGGCGATGGCGATCGCCATTGCTCAGAAGTTCGTCAACATGGCCTAGGTCCCGCCCACACCGGTCCGGACCGCTATCATTGAGGAGGCGAAGGCGTTGTCTGCCCAGTTGCATCTCTACCCGTTCGTCGAACTCTGGCACCCCTGGGTCTTCGCCTGGATCCTCCTGATCCAGATTGCATACCTGCTGGCGGTGGGTCCCCTGCGGGAAGGGTTCCGCTGGGGCGCCCCGGTCAGCACGGCGCAGCAGATCTCATTTTCCATCGGGCTGTGGACCATCTACCTCTCCGAGGGGACGCCGCTGCACATCCTGTCCGAGCACTACCTCTTTAGCATGCACATGATCCAGCACATCCTGCTCACGCTGATCCTGCCGCCGCTGGTACTGATGGGCGTGCCGGCCTGGATGTTCCGGCCGGTGATCCGGGGGCGGGTCGGGTCTGTCGCAGCTCGTGTGCTGACCCATCCCGTGGTGGCGCTGCTGGCGTTCAACCTGATCTACTCGATCTGGCACATGCCGCTGGCGTACCAGTCCACGCTCTGGCATCACGGGTTTCACATGGTCCAGCATGCGATCCTGGTCCTTACCGCCTTCATGATGTGGATGCCGCTCGTCTCGCCGGTCCCTGAACTGCCCCGGTTGTCGCCGGGGGCGCAGATGGTCTACGTCTTCCTCATGGGAATCTCGCAGATCGTGGTCTTCGGGGCCATCACCTTCGCCGACGAGGTCCTCTACGGCTTCTACGCCCAGGCGCCCCGGATCTGGAGCGCCGTCACGCCAGAGCTGGACCAGCAGATCGCCGGGATCATCATGAAGATCGGCGGCATGGCGGTCTTCCTGCTCACCTGGGGCATCGTCTTCTTCAAGTGGGCGGCCCGGGAGGGTGCCCAGTGGGGGCCGTCGCAGTCGCAACCGGTCACGAAGTAGTCTTGTGCATCGCCACAGGGCGCCGTCCATCTGGACGGCGTCCTGTTCCATCGGCACTGCGGTATGGTAAGGTATCCAATGGATGGGGCTGCAAGCCGAAACGCACCAGGAGGGCTTGGCATGCAAGTTGAGATCAGGCGCGCCACAGAGCAGGATATCCCCACGTTGGCCGGTCTGTACGTTGAGTTTCACAACTTTCATGCGATCGGCGTGCCTGCTCGACTCCAGGTAGTGGGGCCACCCGAAGCCGATCTACATG
>DAHVXO010000128.1 GCA_027356675.1 Symbiobacteriaceae bacterium
TCATCTCCGTCCTCCTCTCGGTGCTCATTCCCGAGAAGCGCAAGACCGAAGAGTAAGTCCTCCGGTTCAAAGGAGCGGGTCCCCCTCAGTTATGCGAGGGGGGCCCGTTTTCGTGCTACGCCTCCCGGATCCACGGGCACAGGCGGACGAACGCTACCCAGATGCTCCAGAAGGCCGTGAGCCCCGGCGGGATCGCCGAACGCCGAAGACCCCCTGATACCGGTTTTAGGTGAAGGTGGTTCCGATCGCGGTCCGCCGGGGTGCCAAGGGTTCAGGGGGTGGGCCCTCCAGTAGCGAGAGCACCAGCCTGGGGACGACGTTCGCTTGCGCTGCCATGGCAGCGGCGGAGGACTGCAGGATCTGGAGCCTGGTCATGTTGGCAATCTCGTGGGCGTAGTCCAGGTCAACGATCTGCGAGTAGCTGCGCAGCTCCGCACCGTAGGCTTGTTCATCGGTGTTGCCGGCATGTTGGAGGCGGTTGCCCACGCTTCCCAGGTAGTTGCGGGCGCCGGATAGGATGTCCACCGCGGACTGCAGGAGTTGTGCCGCCTCCTGTGGCCGAGTGGTGACATCGATGCCAGCGATGCCCAGCGTGAAGGTGGTGACCTCGGGCAGGTTGACCGAAAGCTGGTCGGACGCGTTGGGCCCTACCTGAAAGCGGATGTTGCTTGCCTGAGCGGACGACCCGATTTCCCAGGTGACTGCGAACCCCGTGAGCGGGTTCGTACTGTAGGTCCCGCCGTTGGGAATCACCGTCGACGCGTCGCCCGGGTGGATACCGCCCACGTCCGGCCCGCTCAGCATGCCCGATGTCTGGAGATTCGCCAGGAACGTCCCGCCGTTGGCCTTAAAGTCGGTGATAAACGATGCCTCGTCAAGGCCGACGGTGAAGAGCAGTGCCGTGTCCAGATCGCTGCCGCCGTTGAGGAAGGACATCAGCGTGGACATGCTGGAACCGGCGGCCGTGAGCTGGGCATCGAGGTACCGGGTAGCCAGATAGGCCGAGGCGTAATGCAAGGTATCATCCGCCCACGGAGTGATCGCATTCACCACGGCTGCGTTGCCATAAGTGCTGATGGCCCCGTTCAGCAGCTCGAGCCCGCCCGCCATGAAGTCGGAGACCCCTGACTTGAACCAGGACTGAAGGTTCACGTAGTTGCTGCTCCTGGCTAGAATCGCCTGCGTCAGCGCCGACGCCACTGCCCGGTCGTTATACACGGGTCCGGGTCCGCCATCAGGTCCGCCGCCGGTGCCGAAGGCTGCGAGGTTGATGTGGAGCTTGAGGTTGTCCAACTTGCCGTTGACGCCGGGCGTACCAGAAACCCAGGTCGGTTGCTGCCCGGAGGATTCCAGGACGATGGTGAGGGGCGCCCCGCCGCCAAAGATGCCGTAGTACGTGTTGATCAGACTCTCAGATTGCGCGAGCCAGCCGCTGCGGAGCCCGTTCACAGCCGCAGCGACGGCGGCTGCGTTGCCCGACGGGTTGAGGAGGCGCCGATCGTTGTAGGTCGTGGTGTCGGCGATGCGGTCAATCTCGGCCAGAATCTGCGCCACCTCAAGCTGGGCGCTGTGCCGATCGCCTGCGGACAGGGTTCCGTTGGATGCCTGAATGGCGAGTACGTTGGCCCGGTTCAGCAGGCTGTGGACCTCTGCCAGCGCCCCTTCGGCCGTCTGAACCAGCGAGACAGCGTCGGCAGTGCCCCTTCGTGCCTGCGCCAGGCCCCGAATCTGCCCGAGGAGCCGCTGGGAGATGGCCAGGCCTGCCGCATCATCGCTGGCACCGTTGATTCGCAGTCCAGAACTTAAGCGGGCGATGCTTTGCCGGAGGCCCTCATCCGCATTCGTCAGAGCCCGCCATGTCATAACCGTGCCAAACCTATTGCCGATCCGCATGGCATCACCTCCTGATGACGTGAGTCTCCACCATCTATATCGAATGGGAGAAAATAGTTATAAAGTATTTCTGATACAAAATCTGCTTAATGCGGGGTGACGAGACTTCGATAAAGATAGATAGGGTTCTCCTATTCCTAAGGGATTCAAAATAAGCAAACTCGAAGGGAAATGGATGGGATGCGAGTGCTTCGGATGCTGATGCGCCTATGCCTAATGGTCCTCTTGAGCATGACCCTTCTGCCGTGGGGCGTAGGTCTTGCCGCGCCCAGGGAGTCGGTCGTCTATGTCGACGGGGCAGGCCCGGTCTACCGCATGAACCCGGACGGTACGCAGCGTAAGCAGCTTGTGGCTGCCTTTGTGCAGCCGCCCAGCCGGACGCTACCGGCCCGGGATGGCCTGACCGTACTATCATACTCAGGGCTGTTGACGAGCTCGGCGCCGGATGGGAACGCGAGCATCGGGGTGACGCCCGCCGGGTACACCCTGACCAGCGGGTACGCCTACTCGCCCGACGGTACCCGCCTCGCCTTCACGGGCAAGACCGCTGCGCAGACTTTTTATGCCGTACACACGATGAACGCTGATGGGTCTGGATCCCCCGTCCAACTGGCCACACCAACCACCAACGAGATGGTGCTGGACTGGGGCACTCCCGGCGTCTTGTTTCGCGACCAGGACCCCGTGACCAAGGCGATGACACTGTGGCGAGTGGACCCTGTCACCCTGGTCCGGACCGAAGTGGGGCCGGCCCACTTCAACGTCATGGACGCCCGGTATTCCGCTGACAATCTCTCCATCGCCATGGTGGGGCAGTACCAGGGCGCTACGAGCGGCAACCGCATCTATACCATGAACGCCGACGGGACCGGGGTTGTCGAGCTGTCCACCGGGTCGGTCACCCTGGTACCGAACGCCATCGCGTGGTCGATGGACGGTACCCGCGTGGCGGTTAGTGCATACCCCCTCGGTGGTGACGGTATATACCGCATTTACGCCGTAACGCTGGCAAGCGGTGTGGCGACAGTGATTGCGACGAACCAGGGCACCGGCAGTCCCACCCGCTACGTCTATTGGGGTCTGCTCGAGGATCCCCTGTCGGCCACGCAGACCGTCGTCGCCAATGTCACCGCCAGTTATGGCGGCACCGCCCTTCTCCAGGCTACGCTGACGTCCGGCGGGTCAGGGGTAGGCGGTAAGTCGCTGAGTTTTAGTGTGGGCGGGGCGGCGGTGGGCAGCGCGGTCACCGACGCCGCGGGCGTGGCAACCCTGGCTTACCCGGTGGGGCAAGGCGCCGGCGAGTATGCGGTGCAGGCCACTTTCGCCGGTGATGCCACTCACGGCGCCAGCAGCGGTGGGGGGATACTCTCGGTCACCGCTGCCACTGGAAGGCTCAGCTACTCCGGCGATCTGGTTGCCACGGGCGGCACATTCATGCTTCGGGGCCGGCTCTCCGTGACGGCAGGGTCCGTCCTGAACGCAGGGAGCCTGCAGTTTGTGCTCTCGCAGGGCGCGACCACCGTCGGTACCTATACGGCGCCGATCGATTCTACCGGGGTTGGGACGGTCACCCTGCCCGGGCTCGCGGCCGCGGCGTACACGGTGAGCGTGAGCCTGCCCGCCAATCCCTACTACACGGCCGCACCGGTGACGGCAGCGGTCAAGGCGGGGACGAGCCTGACCGTGGCCGATACCAGCGGTCAGTACGCTGATGTCCAGAATCTGACTGCTACCCTGACTTCGGGCGGGTCGCCTGTGGCCGGCAAGACGGTCAGCTTCAGTGTCTCCGGTTCGGCCGTTGGGACAGCGGTCACGGATGGGGCGGGGGTGGCCTCGCTGGCATACACCGTATCGCAGGGTGCGGGGAGTTATCCGGTGACGGCCGCCTTCAGCGGTGACGCGACCTACGCATCAGCGAGCGGCAGCGGGACGCTCACAGTCGCGGCACGGCCGGCGACCCTGGCCTACAGCGGCGACACGGTCGCCAACGGCGGGCCGTTCGTGCTCAAGGCCACGGTGACGGCGACGGCGGGGAATATCACGCTGGCGGGGCCGGTCACCTTTGTGCTGACGCAGGGTGCGACCACGGTCGGGACATACACGGGCGCTGTGGATGCCACAGGCACCGCCACGGTCAACCTGCCGTCACTGGCTTCGGCCAACTACACGGTGACGGTGAGCATCAGTAGCCATTACTACACAGCGCCCGCTGTGAGTGCCAATGTACGGGCAGGCACCCAGCTGACCGTGACCAGCCTGACGGTGACCTACGGCAGCACGGCAACGCTGCAGGCGACGCTCTCGGTGGCGGGAGCGCCTGTGGTTGGGAAGACAATCAACTTCAGCGTGGGTGCAACGGCAGTGGGCACGGCAGTCGCAGACGCCGCTGGGGTGGCGACGTTGGCGTATCCGGTGGGACAGGGTGCGGGCAGTTATCCGGTCACTGCGGCGTTCACCGGGGATGCCACGTACGATGCCTCCAACGGCAGTGGGACCCTGACCGTGACGCAGGCCCCGGGAACGCTCAGCTACACAGGCGATACCGCAGCGTCGGGCGGGGCATTCGTCTTGAAGGGCGTGCTGGCGGTGAGCGCCGGGACAGTCACCAACGCCGGCAGCCTCCAGTTCGTGATCAAGCAGGGCGCGACGGTGGTCGGGACTTATACGGGCACGGTGGACGCCACGGGCACGGCGACGGTCAACCTGGCTTCGTTGGCCGCAGGTGCATACACGGTGACGCTGAGCCTGCCTGCGAACGCCTACTATACGGCCTCACCGGTGACGGCGACCATTAAGAGTGCGACGGCGCTGGCGGTCTCCAGCCTATCTGGGCAGTATAGCGATCCGGTGACGCTGCAAGCGACGCTTACGGCGGGCGGGGTCGGTGTGGCTGGTCGAACTGTGGGTTTCATGGTAAACGGGGCCGCAGTTGGCACTGGCACCACTAACGGTGCCGGGCTGGCGACGCTCCTCTACACCGTTACGCTGCCCGCCGCCTCCTATCCGATCCAGGCCGAATTTGCTGGCGATGCCACTTACCCGGCCGCCAGCGGTACGGCGACGCTCACAGTCACCCAGGAGAATGCCACGCTGGCATACACAGGCAGCACGACCACTGCCGGCGGACCGCTGAGCCTGGGGGCCAGTCTGACTCAAGCCGCGGACGGCAGCCCGGGGGACATCACACTGGCGGGCAGCGTGCAGTGGGTAGTGACCAACGCCCTGACCAGCGCCGTGGTTGGCACTTACTCCGGCACTGTCAATGGCGGCGGCTCAGCCTCTGCGGTGACAGGCGGTCTGCAGGACGTGCCCCACACCGTCCAAACCAGTCTGCTGGCCAACGGATACTTCCAGGCATCTGCGGTCACGACGACGATCAAGGGGTCACCGTCGCTGGCCGCACAGGACGCCTCCGGTCAGTATAGCGATCCGGTTACGCTTCTGGCCACCTTGACCGGGGGAGCGGGCGCCATGTCCGGACGCACTGTAGCCTTCAGCGTGGGTGGAACGCTTGTTGGCACGGCGATCACCGATGCGTCGGGTGTGGCGAGCCTCAGTTACACGATCGCGCAGCCCGCAGGCAGCTACACGGTCCAGGCTACCTTCGCCGGAGACTCCTTGTGGATCGGAGCCACAGGTTCGGGAACGCTGACGGTGGCGGCAGAGACAGGCATGATCGCCTACACGGGCCCCGCACTCATGCAGCCCGGTGCAATCACCCTGTCTGCGCTCTTCACCCAGGCGGCAGATGGCTCCCCTGGCGACACCACAAACGCGTCCCTGTCCTTTACGGCCTTCAACGCCACCACCGGCACTACCACGGGACCCTGGACTGCCGGCATGAACGCCGTGGGTAGCGCTGCCACTACCCTGACCCTCCCGGAAGGGCAGTATACCATCACCATCACGATGGTTGGCGGCGGCTACTTCACGGCATCGAACGCATCCGGCTCATTGATCGTGGACGGCACTCCGCCCAGCACGCCCCCCGCACCTACCGTAACGCTGATCTCCTGCCTTGTGGCCCGAGTAACCTGGACCGCATCAACCGATAACCTCAGCGGAGTTGCCACATATCAGGTGTATCGTTCCGTGAACGGCGGCGCCATGGCATGGCTGACCACGGTGGGCGCCGGAACCACCACGATTACGGACACGGACATCGTCCCGTCCACAGCCTACCGGTATGCGGTCGTAGCCACAGACCAGGCGGGGAACAGCTCACCGGTTGGAGGGGTGTCCAGCTCGATTACCCAGAACCCCTGCGCCGCCATCAGCAATACCCTGTTTACCAGGAGCAACTTTCAAAGCGTAACGACGACCTTCGACGTAACGGCCCCGCAAACGTATGTGAACATCCGCTATCGGGTCTACCTCAAGGGCACTTCCACTCTGGTCCGGGAGTTCTGGGCTTTTGGGACAGGTACTGCGAACGCACAGTTGTATCCGGGAGTCGGCACATTCGTCCAGGAGACCATCTGGAACGGGCAGACCAATCCCGGCCCCGGTAAATACACGTTCGTCTCGCAGATTTGGTACGGTGCTACGCCTGCTGCCATGTACGCCAACCCTGCCACCGATTCCAAGAACATCAAAATCAATTAGGACTCGCGACGCCCGAACGGAAAACGCCCTCGCAAGAGGGCGTTTTCGATTGCATTCAACCTCAGGGTTCCATGGCGGGAGCAGCACCGGCCGTGGCCAGTTCGGCGCCGGTGGCAATCAGTGCGACCAGGACCCCGGTCCCGTTATACGCCACCCGGCGGCTGGCGGAGCCGTAATCCGTAACACTTCGGGTGGGCCGCAGCCGCATAAAGGAACAGACCAAGCATCCGGGGCATACCCTGTTCCTTACCAGGAAGGGAGGGATGAGTGTGCTGTCCTCCATGTTCGGGGCCCTGGGGGAACTGATCGTGCGCGGCCTCATGGTGCTGACCGGGTA